>JANLYD010000217.1:0-29006 GCA_031365465.1 Hyphomicrobiaceae bacterium | reverse complement strand
ACGACGGTTTTGCCTTGGCGGGCATAAAACAGAATGAGGTCGTTGATTTCCGCCTGCGTGCGGGAGTGGCGACCCTTCGCCTTGCCGACCGAGACGATCTCGGCTTCGCGGCGGGCGTGAGCCAACACCGCATCGCTGGCGAGATAGTCGTGCAGGATGACATCGGCTGACTTGAGCGCGCGCACCGCTTTCAGCGTCAGCAGATCGGGGTCGCCCGGCCCCGCGCCGACCAGCAGCACGCGACCCATTTTGCCCATCGGATCTGCGGCGCCGTCGAGTTCGGCTTCCAACAACTGGCGGCCGGTCGCCTCGTCACCCGCAAGAATGGCTGTCGCTGGCGCGCCACCGAAAATGACGTCCCAGAACGCCCGTCGACCGGCGCCTTGCGGCAGTTTGTTCGAGATGGCCTCGCGATACTCACGCGCAATATCGGCGAGGCGTCCAAGGCGGGGGTGTAACTCCTGTTCGAGGGCCGCGCGCAAACGCGTGGCCAACACGGGCGCTGCACCGTCGGTGCCGATGGCAACAGTGACTGTGCCGCGATCGACGATGGCACCCAGCGCGAACGTGCTGAGCAGCGGACGGTCGGGCACGTTGACGGGCACGCCGAGCGCGCGGGCGAGACCTGAGACGCGAGCATCTTCGGCATCATCCGAGGTCGCCGAGATGACGAGAATGCGGCCGCGCACATCGTCGGCAATAGCACTGCGCGCGATATGTTCGATGCTGCCGGCGGCGACCAGGCTATCGAACGCGGCGTCGAGGCGAACAGCCGTGACTGTCACCTTGGAGGCGCGCGATAGCAATAGACGCGCCTTGGCGGCGGCAAGCACAGTGCCGCCATTGATCAGCGGTCGCGCGCTTTCGAAATCCAGGAAGATCGGAAAGCCACGCATGGAACTTCACTCCGCAGCGTCTAGGTAACGTTTTTCAAGGCTGTCTGGCTGCACTTCGAGGACGAGGCCGTCGAGGTCGTCGGTCATCTGGATCTGGCAACTGAGGCGCGAGCGATCGTCGGCCGAGGGGATTTCATCGAGCTTTTCGACTTCGTCGTTGGCAGCAGCGGGCAGACGATCCGCCCACTCGGCGGGTACGCGGCAATGGCACGTCGCACACACGCCGGACCCGCCGCACTCGGCTTTGATGGGCACGCCGGCTGCGCGCATCAGTTCCATGGCGTTAAAACCAGCGGCTGCCTCAATTTTTCGCACATCGATGGCAGTTAGACGAACCAGCAGGCCGAGAAACGGCGGATCGTCGTTCACGGGATTGTTGGATGTCGGCATAGGCGTTGAAGCGAGCATATCTCGTGCCAAGGTTACTGCGACGGCGTGAAACGCAATATAATGGAAAAAACTCATCTTTTGCAGGGGCAAGAGACAATAAAAATGGAAATTCATTCCCGCCGTTTCGCGAACACGACTATTTTCGTTCTGAGCTAACAGAGGAATGCTGCGTGCGCAAATGATCGTGCGTACGCAAATTTCAAACTTGCCAACGCACGTTAGCGATGGGCGTTTTCCTAGTGTCTGGGGTCAATCCTGCGGACCGCCCATGCTGTCGCGCTTGCCCTTGCGGCTATAGCGACGATCTTCGTCGGCACCCATGGTGGGGTCGGCGTCGAATACGATGCGGTCGTAGCCGGCGAGAGCCACGAAACGCTTGCCGCGCGCGCGACCGATCAACGTCAGCCCGGCTTTGCGCGCGAGATCGACCCCCCAGGCGGTGAAGCCAGACCGGGACACGAGAATGGGGATGCCCATTTTGACCGTCTTGATCACCATCTCGGACGTCAGGCGGCCGGTGGTGTAGAAAATGGTGTCGTCGGGCGCGATCTTGTTGAGGAACATGTATCCCGCAATCTTGTCGACGGCGTTGTGACGGCCGACATCTTCCATGTAGACCAGGATCTGATCGGCACGCGCGAGCACGCAGCCGTGGATGGCGCCGGCCTTCAAATAAAGGCTCGGCTCGGTGTTGATGGCTTTGGTCAGGGTGTAAAGCCATGACGTCTTGAGGCGTGCGGTTTTGTTGAGCACGATGGTGTCGAATTTCTCCATCAAGTCGCCGAACACGGTGCCTTGCGCGCAGCCCGAGGTTTGCACCTTCTTCTTCAGTTTTTCCTCGTAGTCGGTCTGGCGCTTCGTACGCACGACCACGGTGGCGATGTCGTCGTCGTACTCGACGGCGGTGATATCATCGTCCGGCTGCAACATGTTCTGGTTGAGCAGATAGCCGACCGCGAGCAACTCCGGATGATCGCCGATCGTCATGACGGTGACGATCTCGCGCGCGTTGAGGAACAGCGTGATCGCACGTTCTGTCACAACGACCGTTTCGACGGCCGCGCCGGTCTGGTCGATGCCTTGGACCGTTTGCGACAAACGGGGATCGTCGGGTGTAGGTCGAATATAAGGGTCGCTCACGACAGGCCTCCGTCGATCAGGCTGCGGCTGCGGCAGGAGCCGGCGCTGGTCTTGGCTTGGGCTGCCAGCTCACGAAATAAATCGCCGCTGCGGTCGCTGAGCCATAGGCAACCATCGCTGCGCCAACCACCGCGAACATCTGGCTGACCGGGGCTGACGACCCGATCAACCACCACCCGCCGAATGCAACAACCAGCAGTCGCAAGGTGGTTGCAAGCACCGGCCAGAGCACTTTGCCAGCGCCCTGTGACGCGAAATATAGGCACAATCCGAGGCCGTGAAAGACGTAGCAGGGGCCGGCTGTGTGGAAATAAGCGCGGGCTGCCGCGAGCACGGCGGGGTCGCTGGTAAACAGCCGAGTCCAGGCTTCGGGAAAAACTGCGACGAACAAGCCGACACAGCCGATCAACGCCGCCGAAAACAGACCGCCGGTCCACGCGACGCGGCGCGCGCGGTGCACGAGACCCGCGCCGATCGCCATGCCGACCATCGGCACACATGCGACGCCAATGCCGAATGCGATGGGGATCAGCAGAAATTCCAGTCGCGAGCCGATGCCGTAGCCGGCCAGCGCCTCGGTGCCGAAGGTCGACACGACCCGGGTTACCACGAGAATAGTCAGCACGGTCTGGAACGGTGCCAGACAGGCCAGCGCGCCGACCTTCAGGATATCGACGAACATTTCACGGCGCAGGTAGAGCGTGCTGAAATCGAGCCGGACACGGGCACGGCCGGATGCCAGATACCACACCAGGAACAACGCAGCCGCGCTGAACGTGACCACCGATCCGAGCGCGATCCCGGTCATTCCAAGTCGTGGAAACGGCCCGAGCCCCAGGCCCAACGTACCGGCCACGATCACTTGCCCGATAGCCGCTATCCCAAGCGTGAGCGACGGCACTTTCATGTTGCCGCCGCCGCGCACCACCGACGACAGCGTATTGGTGAGCCACATGCCCAGCGCGCCGGTGAACACGACGTTGGAATAGGCCATCGCCTCAGCCAGCGCAGCACCGCGCCCACCGAGCGCGGAATAGAGCTGATGACCGAACCCCAGCAGCATAACCGTGAACAGCAGACCAGCGGTACAGCCGATGACGAAAGCATGCATGGCGAGTGCGGACGCACGCGCGGGATCGCCGGCACCGAGTGCACGACTGATCGCCGACGAGACGCCGCCACCCATGGCGCCGGCCGACATCATGGTGGTGAGCATGACCATCGGGAACACGAGTGCGAGGCCAGCCAGCGCAGGCGTGCCGAGACGCCCGACGTAGCTTGTTTCCGCAATCGCCACCAAGGCCGACGCCAACATGGCGAGCATGTTGGGCAGGCTCAGCCGAAGCAGCGTGGGAAAGATAGGAGAGCGCAGCAGAGGGTCCAGCGCGGGGGCCGCAGGCGCGGCGACCTCCGCATGTGCGGCGAGCACTGTCATCAGCCAGCTTTCGAAATAGGGGTCACTGATGCGATCAGATTACGCATCTGGTCGGACGTTCATATCTCATCCCGGCCTATCGGCATATACTTTGCCAGCTTCGATCGTTCCCGTGGCCGGTGCCGCCGCCTCGATCGCGCGGGCGGCACTGCGTTTATGAGAAAAAGCGAACGATACGTCAGTTTCGGCCTTGAACATCTTCGAAGCCATTCCATATCACGGTGTGAAGCTCTTTCCCCCCAAGAGCTTCCACCGTTACGCTTCCCCGTAGCGGATTTCGCGGCGGTCGTGGTCCCCCTCCCACGGCCGCCGCTTGTTTTTAGGCCGTGACTTGCCGTCAGGCCAACGTGCGACGGCTTTTGATTGCCGCCGACAGGGTTCCATCATCGAGGTAGTCGAGTTCGCCGCCGACCGGTACTCCACGTGCAAGCACTGACACGGCCACGCCCGATTGCACGAGCCGCTCTCTCAGGTAGTGGACGGTAGACTGTCCTTCTACGGTTGAACTGAGCGCCAGCAGGACCTCCGTCACGGGCGGCTTCACGCGTTGCAGCAACGAGTCGACACTGAGCCGATCGGGCCCGATACCGTCGAGCGGCGACAGGTGTCCGCCGAGAATATGGTAGCGGCCTTGTACGACTTCCGCGCGCTCGAGTGCCCAGAGATCACCGATTTCCTCGACCACGACGATCAGTGTGGGATCGCGGCGGGAATCGCTGCAGATGTTGCAGGGCGATTGGGTATCGAGATTTCCGCAAACGCTGCACGCCACGATACGTTCGGCCGCTTCTATAAGCGCTTTGGACAGCGGCTCCAGCAGCTCTGTTCGCTTCTTGATCAGTGCCAAACCAGCTTTGCGGGCGGAGCGTGGCCCGAGCCCCGGCAGACGTGCCAGCAACTGGATCACGCGCTCTATTTCAGGGCCTGCGATCTTGCGCGCCATCCATACCTTTCGGGCTCTGGTACGATCCCATCCCAGCCCGACTAGCATCTGGGTAGGGCAAACTGCAATCGACAAGGGGCTAGCCGTCGGACCGGCCGTCATTTGGCACACCAGCCGCAGACTTACCGGTGAAGTTATGTTGCGTCGGGCGTGGCGATATGGCATCAGGAGCCCGGAATGAGGCAATGGCCGGCGAACGCTGCCGGCCATCGTCGGATGCATTGACATCCGACATGACCTTTGCCGGCTTAGCTCAGTTGGTTAGAGCGCTAGATTGTGGATCTAGAGGTCCCCGGTTCAAGCCCGGGAGCTGGTACCATTTCGAATCACTTACATTGCCGGTAGGTTCAGCCACGCTCACGCGTGGCCGGTTACACGCGACGAACCGGTCGATGCTGCCGGCTGACGAACGCACGCCGATGCCGCCGTGCGTTGACCTGCGATCTGGTCAGCCCGCCTTTTTCATCGGTGCGGCGCTATCGAAGTTCGGGAAGAACAATTGTTGGCCGTCGATTTTGTAGGAGCGGATGGAGTTCTGGCCATCCACTGACGTCAGCCAATCGACGAACGCCTGACCCAGCTCCCGTTTGACGCTCGGGTGCCTCGCGGGATTGACCAGCATCACACCATATTGATTGAACAGCGCCGCATCGCCCTCGACGGCGATGTCGAGCGCGTCCTTGTTCTTGAAACTGATCCAGGTGCCGCGATCGGCGAGCACATAAGCGCCCATCGCTGCAGCCGTATTGAGGGCTGCGCCCATGCCTTGGCCGATCTCGCGATACCACGCCGGCTTGGTTGTTGCCGGATCGACGGCTGCCGCCTTCCAGAGTGCGAGTTCGGCCGCGTGCGTGCCGCTCTTGTCGCCACGGGACACGAATGGACTGCTAGACGTGTCGATCGCCTTCAACGCCGCAAGGATATCTTTGCCACCCTTGAGCTTGGCGGGATCCGACTTCGGTCCGATCAACACGAAATCGTTGTACAACACGTCGAAACGCTGAACGCCGAAGCCATCGGCCAGAAACTTCTCTTCCTGCGCCTTGGCGTGCACGAACACGACGTCGGCGTCGCCGCGACGGCCGGTATCGAGTGCCTGTCCGGTGCCTTGCGCGATCACTTTCACCTCGATGCCAGTCTTCGCCTTGAACAGCGGCAAGATGTGGCCGAACAGGCCCGAGTCCTGCGTCGATGTGGTCGAGGCGACGACGATCGACTTGTCCTGCGCAACGGCGAGCGTTGGCGCAAACATCAGCATGACGGCCACGGCACGTTGCATCAATGTCAAAAGATTTTCCTCCGATCATAGAACAAGGTCACCGGCGATGAACCGGCGTGCGGACGCGGTCGCGGGACGGGTGAAGAATGTTTCGACAGCATCATGTGCGTCGATGCGGCCGCCGACCAGAAAAACCACGTCGCCGGCCAACCGCCGGGCCAGGCCGAGATCGTGAGTGGCGAACACGATCTTGACACCCGCATGCGCGATTGCGCGGATCAACTCTTCGATGATCTTGCACTGCGCGGGATCGAGACTGGCGGTCGCCTCGTCGAGCAGGAGCAGCCGGGGCTTGCGGGCGAGCGCGCGGGCTATTCCCAGCCGCTGCTGTTCGCCACCCGACAGCCGCCGCGCCGGACGATCCGCCAGCGGCAGCAAACCCACTTGATCGAGCAGGCCTGCGACCGTGTCGTCGTCCAACGTCTGCTTGGCCGCCTGCAGTGCAAATGCGACATTCTCGGCCGCCGTCCGCCGCAACATGACCGGCTTTTGAAACACGATGGCGCGGGTGGCGGCATCGACGTGCACGGTGCCGGCCGTGTGCGAAATCAGGCCCATCACAACGCGTAACAGGGTGGTTTTGCCCGCTCCGTTCGGGCCGACGACTGCGGTGGGCGCGCCTGCACTCAAGCGCAGCGAAATGTGATCCAGCAGCATGACCTCGCCGGCACAGACGACAACGCCGTCCAGCCGGAGCAGATGCGCTTGCTCGAGATCATCGCGCATGGCGCGGTGATCCAAACGGGAAAACCGCGAAGAGCGGAGCGTTAGTCCGACCGGCCGAACGCAGCCTGTCGCCGCTCGAAGAATTCACTGACTGGGCACTCGGCAGGTTCAACTTCGCAGGCCACCATTGGGTTGAGGTTTGCATGTTCTCACGTGGTTTCAGCGTGCAAGTCAAACGAAAGCGCGGTCGCATTGCTTCGCGACCGGTGAAGCACTAGAGCGGCGCGCCGGTATATTCGGCGGGTTTGCAGCCGACGCCACGCGCTTTGAGCGCTAAACACGCCTTCAATGCCTCGGCATCGGTGGCGAAGGGGCCGGCGATGAGTTGGAAGGCGCTACCGTCATTCGAGGGCACCAGACGAGGCTCCAACGCTCCAAGAACGGTGCCGTGTGTCTGGCTCAGCACCGTCCAACTCAGCCGGATCGACTCGAGCGACGGTCCGGAGGCGACAAGTAAACCGGGCGAACGAGCCGGGACGGCCGCCGGCAGGCTGCCGGTTTGAATTGGTGCCACCGTCGGCAACGCGTGCGCAACGGGCTTGGCGACCGCCGGAGCCGCGACCGGTTTGGCTGGCAGTATCGGTGGTGCTGGCGGCGGCGTGACAGTTGTCGGCTGCCGGACAGAGGCTGCGGGAGCCGGTGAGACTTCGATCCCGGCGATCCGCAGGGTTGTGACCGGCGTCGGCTGCGGCACGGCGGCGACCGGTGCCCCTTCAGCCAACACTGCGCGGTTGGTCGGCCGTTGTCCGTACGATGGGTTCTGAGCCGTTTGCGGCAGATTTGCTGCCAGCTGAGCGAACGACTCGAGGCGTGTTTCGGTCGCCCGCGCGCGTTCGGCATTGGCGCGTTCGCGCGCGTCTATGTTGGCCGTCGTCTTCTTGAGATCGGCGATATCGTTGGCCAGCCGTTCCAGCGTCTCGGTCACGGGTGCGAGCGCCACCTCCAGGTTCGAGGTGCGTAGCCATGCGAACACCCCCATATAGCCTGCCGAAATCAATCCCAAGGCCGCCCACGCCATCAAATAGTTGCGTTCCCGGTGGCCTGAAGCGGACTTGGGCGCCGTAACGGTTGCAGGTACGGGAGCTGGCCGTGCCTGCTCGGCAGTGTGGCGAAAAGCTATTGCGTCAAAGGATCGGCCGCCGGTGGCAGCGGCCGGTTGCCTTGGTACATTGGCTTTGATGGGGTCGTGTGCTGCGGTCGAGGGGTACGGACGATCCATGGGTTGCTGCTCGCAGGTGAACGGCAACGCGATACAAAAAGACGGCCGAATCGTTGATATTCTTGAGCAAAGCAAGCAACTGACGGAGCGGCGGGTCAATCACAGCCGTTGCATCGGCACGCAATTCGCAGTGGATATCGCAGCGGACGACACATTTACCGGCGAGATTGAGCCAACATGCTTGGCGCATCACCGGATCGCTGCGGCCAGCGTCAAATTGGCTGTCGAGTTGGCGCGCGGCTTGCTTAGCCGGCAAGCTTGAAGTACCCGCATAATCTCACGCGACGGCGTTGCCAATTTCACGCGTTTGCCCCCAAGAGTTTGCCCCCACGAGTGCCGCATGACCCGACCGCAAGTTCGCCCCCAACTGCTGACGATCGTGCTTGCTGCAGGCAAAGGCACGCGGATGAAGTCCGATCTGCCCAAGGTCATGCATCAGGTCGCTGGCCGCAGCATGCTGAGCCACGTGCTGGCGCTGGCGACTGCTGCCGGTACGTCGTCGGTGGCCGTGGTGGTCGGGCCGGACATGCCAGCGGTGCGCGCCAACGTGGCGTCGATGGCTTCGACGGCAACCGTATTCGAACAATCCCTGCAGCGCGGCACCGCTGACGCCGTGTTAGCCGCGCGCCAACGGTTGGCTGCGCACTCCGGCGACGTGCTCGTCATGTTCGCCGACACACCGTTGATCACGGCTGAGACGGTGCGTCGCCTGGTCGGCGCACTGGATCAGGGTGCGGAAGCGGCAGTGCTGGGCTTTCATGCCAAGGACGCGACGGGCTACGGCCGGCTGGTCACGGACGGGTTGCTGAGCGACGGCGTCGCCAACCTGCTGGCGATCCAAGAGCACAAGGATGCGTCGCCTGTCGAGCGGAAGATCGATTTCTGCAACTCCGGCGTGATGGCCTTCCGCACGCCAAACCTGCTGGCGGTTCTGGACGAGATCGGCACGAACAACGCGTCCAGTGAATTCTATCTGACCGATGCGATCGCGATCATGCGCAAGCAAGGCCGTCGCGCCGTGGCAGTCGCAGGGCAGGAAGAGGAGATGCTCGGCGTCAATACGCGCGCACATCTGGCGATGGCCGAAAGCGTGTTTCAGCGCCGTGCGCGCGCGCATGCGATGGCCGAAGGCGCCACCCTGATCGATCCGGGCTCGGTCTGGTTGGCGCACGATACCGTCATCGGCCGCGACGTGGTGATCGAGCCGAACGTGGTCTTTGGTCCCGGCGTGACGATTGGCGATCGGGCCATCATCCGTGCCCATTCGCACATCACGGGTGCACGCATAGAAGCGGACGCCGAAGTGGGGCCCTTCGCCCGTTTGAGGCCGGGGACGCACATCGGGCAAAAGGCGAAAATCGGCAACTTCGTCGAGGTCAAAAACGCGGTGTTCGAAGCGGGCGCGAAGGCCAACCACCTCGCCTATATCGGCGATGCGCGCATCGGCACCAAGGCAAACATCGGTGCAGGCACTATATTCTGCAACTATGACGGGTTCTTCAAGTACAAGACCGACGTCGGCGCGGGCGCTTTCATCGGCTCGAATTCGTCGCTCGTGGCACCTTTGAAGATCGGCGATGGGGCGTTCGTGGCGTCTGGCAGTGTCATCACCAAAGACGTCGAGGCGGATTCGCTGGCGCTGGCACGCGCTGTGCAGGAAGCGCGACCGGGCTGGTCTGCCAAGTTCCGGACGCTGATGGCCGGACGGAAGGCCAAACAGTGACGAAGCGCGACACTGCGCCTACCATAATTGTGATTCAAAACAGGTTTATGGGCGCAGCCAGCACTATTTAGCTGATACAACGAGGGTGATCGGATCAATCCCTGCGCCTGTGATTACCGTCGACCACGGCTTTGCGTCACCACGTCCTAGTGCAAACGTGTTTACTAGCGCCACTCCCCGAGAGGATCTTTTCCATGTGCGGCATCGTCGGAATTCTGGGTAGCAGGCCCGTCGCGATCGACATCGTCGATGCGCTGCGCCGACTGGAGTATCGCGGATACGATTCGGCCGGCATCGCCACGGTCGAGAACGGCCAGCTGGATCGCCGTCGTGCCGAGGGCAAATTGCGCAACCTCGAAACCCGGCTGATGAGCGAGCCGCTGCAGGGGCACGTCGGCATCGGTCATACCCGGTGGGCGACGCACGGCCGGCCGACGGAAGTGAACGCGCATCCGCACATGAGTGACCGCGTGTCGGTGGTGCACAACGGCATCATCGAGAACTATCGCGAACTCAAGGAAGAACTCAGCGCCAAGGGGCACAAGTTCGAAACCGACACAGATACCGAAGTCGTCGTCCACCTGATCAGCGAAGAGATGCGGCAGGGACGCAAACCGGTCGAAGCCACCAAGCTTGCACTCGGACGGCTGCGCGGCGCGTTCGCGCTCGCCATCATCTTTGCCGGCGAAGACAACCTGATGATCGGCGCGCGGCAGGGCTCGCCACTGGCCATCGGCCATGGCCAAGGCGAAATGTACCTGGGTTCGGATGCCATCGCGCTCGCGCCGTTTACCGACACCATCACCTACCTCGACGAGGGCGACTGGTGCGTGCTGTCGCGGACCAGCGTGCAGGTGTTCGATCGCGAGAACCGCGCTGTCGACCGGCCGGCGATCAAATCTGTCGCGAGCTCGCTACTGGTCGACAAGGGCAACTATCGTCACTTCATGCTCAAGGAAATCCACGAGCAGCCGGAGGTGATCTCGCACACGCTCGGCAACTACATCGACATGGCGGCAGGCGCCGTCAAATTCCCGGCCATGGGCATCGATCTGGCTGGTGTGACGCGCGTGACGATCTCGGCCTGCGGCACCGCCTACTACGCGGGCGTGGTCGCCAAATACTGGATCGAGAAATTCGCCCGCGTTCCGGTCGAGATCGATATCGCATCGGAGTTCCGTTACCGCGACGTGCCGCTGTCGCCGGGTGGGCTGTCGGTTTTCGTGTCGCAGTCGGGAGAAACCGCCGATACGCTGGAAGCGCTGCGCTACTGCAAGCGCAATGGACAGATCATCGCCGCTGTCGTGAACGTGCGCACGTCGACGATCGCGCGGGAAGCGGACACAATTCTGCCGACGCTGGCGGGCCCCGAGATCGGTGTCGCGTCGACCAAGGCGTTCACCAGCCAGTTGTCCGTGCTCGCCTGTCTCGCCATCGCCATCGGCCGCGCGCGCGGCACCATCGATGCGGCAAAGGAGCAGGAGCTGGTCAAGGCTTTGACCGAAGTGCCGCGCCACATCTCCACCATGCTGCGCGACGAGACGCTGTACGAAGGCTTGGCGCACGAAATCTCCAAGGCCCGCGACGTGTTGTATCTCGGCCGTGGCGTCAACTATCCGATCGCCATGGAAGGCGCGCTGAAGCTGAAGGAAATTTCCTACATCCACGCCGAAGGTTACGCTGCAGGCGAACTGAAGCACGGGCCGATCGCATTGATCGACGAGAACGTGCCGGTGATCGTCGTGGCGCCGGAAGACGAGCTGTTCGAGAAGACGGTTTCCAACATGCAGGAAGTAGCGGCGCGCGGCGGGCAAATCGTGCTGATCACCGACGCCGAAAAGGATACGGCCGGCTGCCGCCTGCTGGCGCACGTCAAGATGCCCAAGGCGCATCCGTTCACCAACCCGCTTCTGTACGCGGTGCCGGTTCAGTTGCTCGCCTATCATACAGCCGTGTTCATGGGCACCGACGTCGACCAGCCGCGCAATCTCGCCAAGTCGGTCACGGTCGAGTAGCCGGTCGCTCGTCGCTGAATTGCCGCATTCGCAGCGTTTCCTGCCGATTGGGGGGCTCCGGATCGTTCAGCAGCAATCGGTAGTGTCAACGAAGACATTGCGGATGTGCCTGCCGAATCGCACAAGAGTTCAAGTTTCCCTTCATGTCTCCAATTTCGGCATCCATGCGCCGCCTGACGATCACGACGGCGGCACTGATTACGGGGCTCGGCGGGTTGTGCGTAGGCATGGCCAGGGCGCAGCAAGCCGAGCCGCCGCCAAAACCTAAGCCGGCCGCCAAAACCGCGACCAAGGTCGCCGCCGCGCCGAAACGCGATGCGGCAGCCACAACTGGCGACGTCGATGCCGCACAGAAACTGCTGGCCGCCGGCAATGTCGATCCGGCCGTCACCATGCTGACGACGCTTATTTCAGGCGGGAATTTACCGGCATCCACAATGGCACGCGCACTGTATCTGCGCGGCACCGCCTATCGCCAACAGTCCAAGCCTGCCCTCGCCATCTCCGACCTCACCAGCGCGCTTTGGCTGAAGGGTGGCCTCAGCGACGCCGATCGCGCCGACGCCACACAACAACGCGCCGCAGCCTACAGCGACGCGGGGCTGACCGATCAGGGACAGGCCATTGCCAGCGGTGCCACGCGTTCAAAGGCGGTCGCCGCATCGGAGGCACCAGCATCTTCCGGCACCGGGTTTTTCGGCGGGCTGTTCGGCGGCGGCGCGGCAAACTCTCCACCCCCCGCACCCAAGGAGGCAGCCGCGCCCGTTCGCGTCAACACGGTAAAGACGGCTCGCGCGCCATTGCCCCAACCGACTGCCACGTTGGCGCCAGCCACCGCCACCGCCACCGTTGCGGTCGCCAATGCTCCGGCTCCGCAGCCGAAACACGACACACCCGTGAAATCTGGCGGCGGCCAGTTCCACTCGCGCATTGCTCTGGTCCGGACGAAAGCCGAGGCCGAGGCGGTGATCGCCAAGTTGAAATTCCAGCACGCCGAAGTCCTCGGCACTAAAAAGCCCGATATCGGCGAAACCGCATTTGGCAACATGGGTTCGTTTTATCAGGTTCGCGTCGGCCCCTACGCCAACGCCAACGAGGCACAAGCCCTGTGCGGCAAGCTGAAAGGCAGCGGCCTCGACTGCGTGCCGGTGGGAAATTGAACATCTGCCGCCGGTAGCGCCGCGCAGCGACGCCAGTCGGCAAGCGGGACGCGCAGAACCGGCTGTCAGCCGGCCATGGTCAGGCCGCCGGACACGCTCAGCACCTGCCCGGTGATGTAGCCGGCGTCATCGCTGGCGAAAAAGAGGATGGCGCCCGGAAGATCGTCGGGCTGGCCGATGCGGCCGAGTGGGATGGCGCGCCGGAACGCCTCTTCCAACTTCACCGGGTCGCCGGCACCTTCCTTGTAGTCCGCAAACAGCGCCGTGTCCGTCGGGCCGGGACACACTACGTTGACGGTGATGCCATGGCGGGCGTGCTCACGCGCGATGGTCTTCGAGAAGGAGACCAAGCCTCCCTTGCACGCTGCATAAACGGCTTCGCCGGAGGAGCCGACGCGGGCGGCGTCCGAGGCGATGTTGACGATGCGCCCAGCCTTGCGGGCCACCATACCCGGCAAAACCGCGTGATGCATGTGCAGGGCACCGGTCAGATTGATCGCGATCAGCCGCTCCCAGTCGCCGGGCTGCGTCTTGGTGAAGGGTTTGAAGATGTCCCAGCCGGCGTTGTTGACCAGAACGTCGATGGCACCAAAGCGAGTGACGACGTCGGCGACCGCTTTGTCCACGTCTTCGCGGCGCGTGATGTCGCAGGCAAAGGCGATAGCCGTTCCGCCGGCGGCGACGATAGCGTCGGCAATCGTCGTCGCTGCATCGAGATTGCGATCGAGAACGGCTACTCGCGCACCAGCCGCGCCAAACCGCCGGCACGTTGCGCCGCCAATCCCGCCGCCGCCGCCCGTGACCACGACCGTTTTTGCCTGGAGACCGCGCATGAGAGCTACTCCCTGTTGAACGAGATGTTTTGGCTGTCTTAAAGCATCAGGCCTATGATACATATGTCAGCCGGTCAACTCCCTGTGGATGGCGTCATGGCTCACGCGAACAAACGTTCAGTTACCGACCGGCCAGCGGATCAGGGTGACATTGCAAATCGGCTGTTTTTCAAACTCTATCAGGGTTCCAACCTCATGCATAAAGTTGGAACGAGCGCGGTCAGCGCGTTCGGAACGACGACTCAGCAATGGGCCGTGCTGGGTGCACTGTCCCGACCGCAGGTGGAAAAGCACGGATTAACCGTCAAGGACCTGATGGAATATCTGATGGTCAGCCGTCAAAGCCTCACTGCAATCCTGGATCGGCTCGAGACGGCCGGACTGATCGACCGGACGCGAACCAAGGGCGACGGGCGTCTGCGCCATGTGCGGCTGACCGACAAAGGTGTGCGCACGTGGGCGGACATGCGGCCGAGCATTCGTGGTTTCTACGATGCGGCCCTTGCCGATTTTTCGATCGAGGAAAGCTATCTTTTGATGCGCTTGCTCGACCGGCTCAGCACGGGTCTGGCCAAGCTGTAAACGACCAAGTAAGCGACGCAACTCGATCGCTTTGACCGATGCGTGGGCAACCGCTCACTTACTCTTTCCCGGCCAGACATGGTAGGATCATACAGTGGGGCGTCGGCGGTATTGGCTGGCACGCCGGTGTCGAGGGTGAACAGGACGGCGCATGCGAAAGAATACGGTTGCTTCCAGCGGTGCGACGGCAACACAACACCCGCGTACGGATATCTCGGGATCGCTCGCCAAGCTGACCGAAGACGAGACACCGCCGAGAGTCGGTGTGGGCGCGCGGTTGCGCAACTACTTCCTGACTGGGTTGGTCATCGTCGGCCCGGTGACGATCACTCTCTACGTGGCGCTCTACGTCATCAATCTTTTTGATCGCTGGGTAAAGCCGTATATCCCCGCAGTCTACAACCCCGATACTTACCTGCCATTCAATGTGCCCGGCTTCGGTGCGATTTTCGCAGTTATCGCCTTGATCATGATCGGTGCGCTGGCGGCCAACTTGATCGGCCGTACCGTGATCAGCACCGGTGAAATGATGCTCGGTCGCATGCCGGTCGTGCGCAATCTGTATCGCGGCACCAAACAGATCTTCGAAAGTGTGCTGGCAGCGTCCAGTCAGTCGCAGTCCTTTCAGAAGGTTGCATTGATGGAATTCCCGTCGAAGGGGATTTGGGCGATCGTGTTTTTGACGGGTGCTGCCGCTGATGAGATCGCTGCGGTTCGTCCCGGTGAAGACCTCGTCAGCGTGTTCATGCCGACGCACTTGTTGCCGCCATCAGGATTTGTCGTGTTTGTGCCTCGGGCGTCCGTACTGCCGATCGAGCTGAGCGTCGAGGATGCCGCCAAAATAATCATTTCGGCCGGAATGGTAAATCCGGGCGCCCAGAAGCGTCTGGCAGAGCTCGCCGCTGCGGCCAAAACCGCACCAAAGTCGCCCGTTTCGGTCACATGATCCCGACTTTGGGTGAATATCCATCAGCCCAATGGCGTATTCATGCCAGTTGCGATGCGCGCCGCTAGCCGCAAGGCACCATTGCGGACGCGTTGTGTGCGTGACGAAGATCACGCTGCACAGTTTATTGCGTGCCGTAGCGAGGCATCCGTTGTTGCGTCGCGAACGCGAGTTTCGCCGATGACTGGGCCAACCGCCTAGGCGCCCGATTTCAGTTGATCCTCGACAGGGGGCCGCCCGCGTGACGCTCGTGAAACGCGCAAGCCGATTGGACCGACGCTCCAAAGTACCGCCGATGACGCGGAAGGCCGAAATCGAACTGGTTGCCGCCATAGTCTCGATCGCCGACAACGAACCCGTCGTCGAGATGATCGCGTCGCAGAGCGGTGACGGCGTCGACCGGCTTCCTTCGGTGCCGTTTGCGCCCGGTGAATTTAGCTCGCTGCAGCAATGCCTGCGGACACCGGTCGAGCAGCAAACCGGGCATAGCTTGGGCCATCTGCAGCAAGTGACCGCGTTCGTCGACCCGGACAACCCCGAACGGGTAATGCTCGGGTATCTGGCGTTGGTCCACGATACGCACCGTGGCCGCCGGCTGGCCGGCGCTTCGCGGCGGCGGACCCACCCAAGCCGCCGGCAGGGATGTTATCTGCATCTTCCATGGGAAGATTGGCGCGCCGGCCGCCCCCGTCTGATCGACGAGTTGATCGTGCCGCAGCTGCAGCACTGGGCGGGTAGTACCGTCGCCGAGAAGGGCAAGGGCCGCCCGAGCAAGGCCGCAGCCGCCCGTCAGCTGGCAGAGCGCATGGCGCGCATTCGGCTTGCGTTCGCGGGTCCCGCAGCAGATTGGGACGCGACCAAGGTTGCCGTCCGTTTCGAGATCCTTGTCGAAGCCGGGATGATTGCGGAGGAAGTGGCGTCCAACCCGCCGCGCCCCACGGTTGGGCGGCCGATGACACCGGGGCATCGGCGAATTCTTGCTGCCGCCCTTGCGCAACTTAGGGCGGATTTGACGGCGCGTCCCGTCGTCTTCGAACTGATGGACGAGGAATTCAGCCTTTACGATCTGCAGCGCACGGTCGAAATCATCCTTGGCCCGAACCTTCATAAACAGAACTTCCGGCGGCAGATCGAAACGGCGCGGCTGGTCGAGCCGACCGGCGGCATCAAATCCCACACCGGCGGTCGCCCAGCGAAACTCTATCGGTTCCGGCGCGACGTCCTGTTGGAACGGCCGCGGCGCTCGCAGTGATCAGCCGAACGTGGCAGGATTATCGCTGGAGAAAAAGTGGCGGCGTTTTGTAATGAGCGATCTTCCGACGGGCCCAGCGCGGCATCAGCTTGCAGCCCATGTGCGGGCGGCTTTGCGCATAGCTCTTGCTCTCAGTCTGAGCTGGAGTTGTGCATCGGCGCAACTGACGGCCGCTGTGCCGGAAGTCGCATCGGGATTGGCTGCCAAAACGCTGGTCGTGGCACGTCACCGCATGGTGGTTGCCGCCAACCCGCACGCCACCGACGCGGGATTGGCGATCCTGGAGGCGGGCGGCAGCGCCGTCGATGCCGCTATCGCTGTGCAACTGGTGCTCAATCTGGTCGAGCCACAATCGTCCGGGCTTGGCGGCGGCGCATTCCTGATCCACTGGAACGCCAAGGCCAAGCGCGTCAGTTCGTTCGACGGACGCGAGACCGCGCCGCAGGCGACGGATGCCCGCCAGTTCCTACAGCCGGATGGCACTCCGATGCCGTTTCCAGCGGCTGTTCTGAGTGGCGCCAGCACGGGTGTCCCGGGGGTGCCGCACCTGCTCGAAACGGCCTACCGCGCGCATGGCAAGTTGCCGTGGCCTCAGCTGTTCGCACCCGCCATCGCTCTCGCTGAAAATGGCTTCCCGGTTTCGCCGAGACTGCATGCGCTGCTGGCAGCGGAGCCGGGTGGCGCCGCCTCGTTCGATGCGGTGGCGCGAGCCTACCTGTTCGATGCGACGGGGAAACCCTGGCCGGTGGGGCACGTGCTCAAAAATCCGGCCTTCGCCGAAACGCTGCGAGCATTGGCTATCGGAGGTGCGAGGGCTTTTTATGCGGGTCCGATCGCGGCGGCGATCGCCGAGCAAGTCCCCCGCATCACCCTCGCTGATTTGACCGCCTATGGCAGCAAGCAACGCCCGGCGCTGTGCAGCCTGTATCGCCAGCATCGCATTTGCGGCATGGGGCCACCATCGTCGGGCGCGCTGACGGTGGGCGCGACGCTGGCGCTGCTCGAACCGCTCGATCTCGGCACCGTGCCTCTGGCGCCGCGCGCCTTACATCTGATTGCCGAGGCCGAGAAGTTGGCCTTCGCCGACCGCGACCAGTTTATCGCTGATCCCGACTTCGTGCCGGTGCCAACCGGACTGCTCGACCGCGCATACCTTACGCAAAGGCGTACGCTGATCGCCGCCGGCACGACGCAAGGCAAGGCGTTGCCCGGCACGCCGCCCGCAGCGGCGGCCAAGCGAGCGGGGGCAGACGCCACCGCAGAAGTTCCGGGCACCAGCCATATCTCCATCGTCGACGGCGACGGCAACGCGGCCGCCATGACAACCACCATCGAGACGGCGTTCGGCGCGCATCGGATGGCCGCAGGCTTCCTGCTCAACAATCAGCTGACCGATTTTTCATTCCGTCCCGTGGACGCGGCCGGCAACGCGGTGGCCAACGCGGCAGCTCCGGGCAAACGCCCGCGCTCGTCGATGGCACCCACGTTCGTGTTCGCGCCGAATGGCAAGCTGATGGCCGTCGTCGGCTCGGCCGGCGGCAGCGCCATTATCTTGCACGTCGTCAAGACCATCGTCGGCATCGTCGATTGGCGGCTCGATGCGCAAGCGGCGGTCGACCTTCCCACTTTCGGCAGCCGCAACGGGCCGTTCGAAATCGAGAGCAAACTGAGTGGCGACTTGATCGGCCTCAAGATGGCGGCGTACGGTCACAAAGTCGTCAACGCCGACGTGCCCTCGGGCTTGCACGTCATCGTCCGGCGCCGCGACGGTTGGCTCGAGGGCGGTGCCGACCCGCGCCGCGAAGGTGTGGCTCGCGGCAACTGATCAACCGGCGTTGCGTGCTCGAGACAAGCTTTATCAGAGGCGGCCATGCCAGACGACGTCACCCGAGTTCCACCTCCGTCGATGCCGCTGATCAGTGGGCTCGAGGCCATTCTCAAGGAGCAGGGCGGCCAGGGGCCAGCCCCCGTGGAACGCTGGAATCCGCCCTATTGCGGCGACATCGGCCTGGAAATTTTGCGCGACGGCACGTGGATCTATCAGAACAGCCCGATCGGACGCAAACCGCTGGTCAAGCTGTTCGCCCGGGTGCTGCGCCGGGATGCCGACGGGCGGACCTATCTCGTGACACCTGCGGAAAAGGTGGACGTGCGAGTGGCCGATGCGCCGTTCCTGGCCGTGGAAATGGAGTGCCGTGGCGCGGGCGACGACCAGGTTCTGGTGTTTCGCACCAACGTCGACGATATCGTGACGTGCGACGCCGATCATCCCCTTCGCTTCGTGCTCGAACCCGCGAGCGGCGGCCTCAAGCCCTATCTCACTGTGCGCGGCAGGCTGGAAGCGCTCGTCACCCGCGCCCTCTATCAGGATTTGGTCGCCCTCGCAGTCGACGACGAGGTGCGGCCGGATAGCTTGGGGGTGTGGAGTGGCGGTGCGTTTTTCCCGCTGGTCCCCAGCCCGTCTTCACCGGCCCCGTGAGTACTAGTCTCCCGCCCCGGTTCTAACGAGCCGGCAGGCCGGCGCGAGCCAGGCACGGGTAGAACTCGCGTTTCATGTCAGCCATCAGTATCGACAGCGCGAGCCGGGTGGGCTAGGGCCATGGGTGAAACTTGGACGCGCGGGACGGCTGCGTCGATTACCCCCAATCGAACCGACTGAAAGATTGCCGATGCTCGATTTGCTCCGTCGTGGCGCGACCTCCAAGATTGCAGCCGTGCTGTTGTTTCTGCCGCTGATCGTTGCCTTCTCCTTCTGGGGCATCGGGCCGGAATGGAGCAGCGGCCGTGCATCCTATCTCGCCAAAGTCGGCGACCAGCGCATTTATGCGGAAGAATTCCAGCGCGCCTACCAGACCGAAATCGAGCAGATTTCGCGTCAGGCCGGCCGCCGCATTACAGCCGAACAGGCCCGTTATTTCGGCCTCGACCAACGCGTGCTCTCGCGCCTCGCCGGTACCGCCGCCCTTGACCAGGAAGTGCGCGGCCTCGGGCTGACGGTCTCGACCAAGGCGATTGCCGACGCGGTGCGCGAAGACCCGAGTTTTGCCGAGTTGAACGGCAAGTTCTCAAAAGACCGCTTCGATGCGATCCTGCGCCAGAACGGTTTGAGCGAAGCGGGTTATCTGGCCATGCGCCGCCGCGACGACGTGCGCGAACACCTGACCGACAGCCTGCTGACCGGGATCGACCCGCCCAAGGCCTACATCGATCTGCTGCACAAGTATCGCGAAGAGACCCGCGTCATCGAGCATCTGACCCTCGACCCTGCCAAGGTGGTGAAACTCGAGCCGCCCGACGACGCCAAACTGAAAACATTCTACGACGCCAACAAGCGGCAGTTCGTGGCGCCCGAAACGCGCAAGATCGGCATGCTGTTGTCGACGCGCGACGCGGCCAAAGCAAAGATTGCGGTCACCGACGACGAGATCAAAGAGACCTACGAAACCACCAAAGAGCGCTTCGACACGCCGGAGCGACGCCACGTGCTGCAGATGGTATTTGCCGACAAAGCCGCCGCCGAGAAGGCAGCACCCGAGTTGCAGAAGGCCAAGAGCTTCGTCGAAGCCGCCGTCAAACTCGGCGCGAAGGAGGCCGATCTCGACCTCGGCACGCTCGCCAAGAAACAGATGATCGATGCCAAGATCGCCGACGCGGCGTTCGCGCTGACCAAGGATCAGGTGTCCGGCGTGGTCGAAGGGACATTCACCACCGTCGTGCTGAAGGTGACCGAAATCGTGCCCGGCAAGCAGAAGACGCTGGCCGAGGTTTCGGCGGAAATCAAAGACACTCTGCAAACCCAACGCGCCCAGCGCGAAATGCAGACGATCGCCACGCAGATCGAAGATGAGCGCTCATCGGGCAAGCCGCTGGCCGAGGTCGCACAGAAAGTGGGCCTCGAGTACAGGGAAATCGCCTCCGTCGACCGCACTGGCAAGGGGCCGGACGGCAAGCCCGCGCTGACGTCGGCCGATGCGCCACAGATCGTCGCGGCAGCGTTCGCGGGCACGGTCGGTCTCGATGCCGATCCTGTCGATCTCGCTGACGGCGGCGCGGCGTGGGTTGCCGTCCTCGCGATCACGCCGGAAAAAGAGCGACCATTCGACGAGGTTAAAACCGATGTGACCACCGCCTGGACCGACGCCGAGACGCGTCGCGAGTTGGCGACGGTCGCCGCCAAGTTCGTCGAGCGGTCGATCAAGGGCGAGAGCCTGACTGCACTCGCTGCCGAAGCCGGCGCAAAGCTCGAAAATACCGGCGCCATCACACGCGCCACCTCGCCACCCGGCCTGACCGCCAGCGGCGTGCAGCAGGCCTTCACGCTGCCGATCACGATGGCCTCGTCCGCGCTGACCGCCGACGGTAAGTCCCGTACCGTGTTCAAAGTGAGCACCGTCAACGTGCCGGAAGCGCCGAGCAAGGAACAGGCGGACAAGCTGAAGGGCGAACTGACCCGGTCCATGCAAGCCGATACGCTCAACACCTTCGTCATGGGCCTCCAACAACGCGCCGGCCTCACCGTCAACAACACCATGCTGCAACAGGTGCTGGGCGGCGCGCAGACGGAGTAGTCCAAGCATTCGACCATAGGCGCTAGAAGAGATCGTCAATAGGGATACTCCACACCCTCGTGGGGTCATAGCGACCATCCCCCCACCCTCCCCCAAAAGGGGGAGGAACTTAGCGCCTGTGGGCGTACGACGAAATGACGGAAGTCGATGTGTGACTTTCTGACAGGGACAGCCGATCCGATGCCGCACGATCACTATCCCGACACGCTCATCGCAGGCATTCTCGGCAGCGTGCGCAGCGTGGCGATGGTCGGTGCGTCGGCGAATACCAGCCGGCCCAGCTACTTCGTGCTGAAATATCTCGTCGCCAAGGGCTACCGCGTCGTGCCGATCAATCCTGGCCTCGCCGGACAGCAGATCGCCGGGCAGACCGTCGTCGGTTCGCTCGCCGAACTCGACGGCCCCATCGACATGATCGACATCTTCCGCAATTCGGATGCGGCCCTCGATGTCGTGCGCGACGCCATCGCGCTCAAGGACAAGTTGCAGGCGCGGGTCATCTGGATGCAGCTCGGCGTGCGCAACGACATCGCCGCTGCCGAAGCTGAAACGGCGGGTATGCAAGTGATCATGAACCGCTGTCCCAAGATCGAATACGGCCGCCTGTCTGGCGAAATCGGCTGGTCGGGCGTTGCTTCGGGCGTGCTGACCTCGAAGCGCCCTCTGCTCGGCCCGGGTCTGCAAAGTCAGCGTATCGGCAAGACCTGAGCAACGCAAACCAGTTACCAGGGTCGTTCCGGTTTGTGTTGGATTGTCGGAACGACTCTATCTCTTTGTGCGATCGTGCTGCTTGTCGGAAAACCGCTTCACACTTCATCCAGAAGTACTCTAGCCGCGCGCGATAGAAAGTTCACATCACTCGATGAAGACGACACCTTCGACCGATCTCTCCGGACGCTCGACCGTTGCCATCGCATTGACGCTGACGGCGATGTTCGCATTCGCGGTCATGGACGGCCTGACGAAAATCTTGGCTCACGCATTGCCCATTCCGCAGATCCTGTGGGTGCGCAATATCGTGTTCTGCGCGTTGGTCGTCGGCCTGATGCTGGCGCAGGGCCAGCCGCTGCGCGCGCTGCTGCAGAGCGCGCGGCCGGGACTGCAAGTTGCGCGCGCGCTGCTGCTGATCTTGGAAAGCAGCGCTTTCATGCTGGCATTCAAATACCTGCCGCTGGCTGATGTGCATGCGGTGGCGGCACTGGCCCCGCTCGGCGTCGTCGCACTGTCGGTGCCGTTGCTGGGCGAGCAGGTGGGATGGCGGCGATGGGCCGCCGTGCTGGCCGGACTGGCGGGCGTGATGCTGATCGTGCGGCCGGGTTTCCAAAAGATCGAACCCTCGATGGCGATCGCGCTGGCAGCGGCGGGGCTGTGGGCTGCCTATCAGATCATGGTGCGATTGTGCTCGCGCACGGACAGCAGCGATACCACGTCGTTGTGGACGGCCGTCGTAGGGCTCCTCGCCACCAGCATCATTGGGCCAGTCGTTTGGGTTTGGCCGGATGCTACTGCGTGGACGATGCTGGGTGCCATCGCCTTGCTCGGATCGCTGGCGCACATCTGTTTCATCCGCGCCCTGGGGTTGACGCAACCGTCACTGCTGCAGCCCTATAACTACACACTCTTCATCTGGGCTGTTGTGGTGGGTTACATGTTCTTCGGCGATGTTCCCGACGCCTGGACGTGGGCCGGTGCCAGCATCATCATCGCATCCGGGATTTACGTCTGGCATCGGGAGCGCGTGCGGGGACGCGCAAAATCAATTAAGGTGCAATAGAGCTGCGCATTTGCGCCCCACATCCAGCTAACTTTCCAGATCGATCAACTTTCGGTCCAGCATCGTGCGTAACAACGCGTTGCGGTTTGCGTCTCGCTCGCGCGCACGGAGACCCATGAGGCTTGCGCGCGTCGCAGCGATGTCGTCGAGCGGCAATCCCGCAGCCGACAACAGTTGCGTGCCGAGATCGGCGATGGCGATCGGTCCCTCGATCGGGCACGCCTCGAACCCCACGGTTTCGACGGCGAAAAACGTGCGGAACGCGCGCTGCGGATCGGTGGGCAAATTCAGCGCCGCCTCGATGCGGCGGGTCATGACGGGTTGATGATCGCCGTAGTGCAGCACAAGCAGCGGGCGGCCTTGGCGTTGATCCGCCATCTGCGCTTTTGTTATCGCCCACGCCGAAGCCGTCTCGGCCAATCGCGCATAATATTCAGCGTATTCGGCGTCTCCGAGTGTGCTGATAGCAAAGGCGCGGCGATCGCCGGCTGCGGATTTGGAAGCGCGCTGCACCTCGTGCGGACCGTGATTGAAGTTGCTCAGCGCGTACACGAAGTGCGGCGCCGCAGGCTCGCGTTGGACGGCGTCGGCGAATGCCCGCTGCATGGCCGGAAAGAACAGTGCGTCCGAATGCGTCTGCTCGAACGCGACCACATCGAATGGCGCTGGAAAATCGTCGGAAAACACGCGCTGTTCGATCCCGATGCCGCCGTAAAACGCGTCGTAGTTCAAAAAGCCCCGCCGGCAACTGGAGGCGAGCGTCGTGCGATATCCGAGCGCCGACAGCTGTCCCGGCAGCGCGTGCCGGAAACGTCCGACGCCTTTCTTGAACAGGAAATACGCGTCGTTCCCAAAGGCGCTGCTGGCAATCCCGGTGATGAAGCTGAACTCCGATTGCCAGGATCCACCACCAAAAATCTCGACATCGAGTGCGCCGCTCAGGCCTCCCGGCGGCGAGAGGAACGCGGCGATGTCGGCTTCGACGGCGAGGCCGAACAGCCGTGGATCAAAAACAGATTCATGCTGGATGACGAGAATATCCGGCCTTAACGCACGCCGTGCCGTAACGGGCGGCAACAACGGTAACGCCACCGCCGACGGATCGATCAACGCAAGCCGTCGCGATGGCCACCAAGCCCGGATGTCCACGAGGGACGCCGCGAACGTCGAGACGTAACCAAACGGCTGGACGACCGATCTTCGGAACGAAGCGGCACGGCCGTTCAGCGCATACAAAACGGCACAGAGGAGCATCCCTCCCACCAGCACCATCACGCGATCGGTGGCCAGCACAACGCTTCCGCCGGAACTGACGAACACAGCGACAGCCGCGATACACAGTCCGACTGCAGCCGTACACAGCCCCACCATCATCCGGCGATATTGGGAAAAGAAGAACGGTACCGTGCCGGCGAACGCGAGGGGGAAATCGGCGACGATCAAAGCGCGCGCGCTGTGATGGAATTTCACTTTCGACGCGCCAATGATCGCCAGCACCAGCAGAAGTGAAAATAAAAGCGCGCGTTCGAGATCGCCTGTCATCATCAGCACGACTGCAACAAGCGTGATCACAGCGCTTGCCGCAAAACTTACTCGCAACAATCCCCGTTCGGTCGCCACTAGCAATCCGGCCAAGCTGAGCGCCGGCACGATGACGGTCCACGCCCACCCCATGCTGCGTGGCACCTTCTCAATTCGCCGTGGATCGTTGCGGAATGTCGCGCACCGCAGTTGCGGCCATCGCCGTGGCAGCGACGGAGCCGTCCGCCAAGCGAAGCACGCCCGAAAGCTGCGACGTATTGCGCCCCAAGCGGATGACCTCGCCACGCACGACGACGCGGCCCACAGGAACTGGATGGAGGTAGGTGATCGTCAACTGCAAGGTCGGCACGACTTTGGTGAGCCCGCTGTGGATCGAGGCGGCCACGCTCATCGTGTCGTCGAGCATGGCGGCGATGAACCCGCCTTGCACATTGCCGACAGGGTTGGCGAATTCGGGCCGTGCGGTGAAGGCGACCTCGGCCCAACCCTGCTCGATCGACAGGTCGAGCAGTTCGAACCCAAGCAGCTTCGACGCCGGCGGCATGCGCGTGGTGTTGTGGAAAATGCTGAGCATTTTTTCGCGCGTCAGGGCCATGCGGGCAGAGTCTCCTGGTATCATTGGATCAGACGGCGGGCACATGACCTTTGACGGCGTTGGCGCGGGCGCTGTGGGTGATGCGGCCGTCGGCGGCGGCTGGCACACGCGCGCGCAGGCGGTCTTTCAAGGCTTGTGCATCAGATGCCGACAGGCTGTCGATCGCTCCCTTGTTGACGTTCGACAGCAGGTTGGTGGACCAATAGGTGTCGAAGTCGGGGAAGGTGCGTTCAACCGTAATTTCGCGCGTTTCGATTTTTTCGAGTCCGGCGTCGCGCCACAGCGTTTGCAGCGCAGCGATCGGCGACGCATCGGGGCGAGGAGGTCCCATGGGCTGCAGGCCGGCCGCGCGCAGTTCGGCGTTGATTGGCGCAAACGGAAAACCACCGCCCAAAATGTCCCAGGCATAAGCCGTGACCAGCCCGCCGGGACGCACCACACGCAGCATCTCGGCGACGCCTTTGGCAGGCTCCGGTACGAAGAAGATCACCAGCGCCATGACTGCGGCATCGAAACTCTGATCGGCATAGGGCAGCGCCATCGCTTCACCCTGCGTGAATGTCGCAAGTTTCGCTGACGGACGTGTGCGAGCAAATTTGAGCTGGCCTTCCGAAGGATCGATGCCGGCAATGGCTTCAGGCGCGCAGCGTTCGGCGATCAACTCCGTAAACGCGCCGTTGCCGCATCCCACGTCGACCCACTTCAAACCGGGCGGCGGCGCGACCCAGCCGAGAAATTGTTCGCCCGCAAGCCGGCTCCACTTTCCCATCATTTCTTCATAGGCCGCACCGTCGTCGAAGCGAATGGGAGTGTTGGTCATGGCTGGGCTCCATCGAGTTACAAAACGACCGCTGCACTTACCTACTCGTTCACTCCGCCCCGCCACCGGCCGTCTTCAACCAAGCGGCACAGCACGCTTTCGCCAGTTCACGCACGCGCAGAATATAGCTCTGCCGCTCGGTCACGGAAATAACCCCGCGCGCGTCCAGCAGATTGAAAATGTGACTGGCCTTGATGCACTGATCGTAGGCCGGCAGCGCCATCAGATGCTTGCCGCGTGTGCCCTCGACCGGCGCGCCTTTTTCGAGCAGCGTTTTGCACTCGGCCTCCGCATCTCTGAAGTGCGCGAGCAGCATTGCGGTATCGGCGTGCTCGAAATTGTAGCGCGAGTATTCCTGCTCCGACTGCTGGAACACGTCGTTGTAGGTGAGTTTGCGAGCGTCGGTGCGGCCGTTGAAATTCAGATCCCAGACGCGGTCGACCCCCTGCACGTACATGGCGAGGCGCTCCAGGCCATAGGTAATCTCACCGGAGACCGGCTTGCAGTCAAAGCCGCCGACCTGCTGAAAATATGTGAATTGCGTCACTTCCATGCCGTTGCACCAGACCTCCCAGCCGAGCCCCCACGCGCCCAGCGTAGGGCTTTCCCAGTCGTCTTCGACGAACCGGATGTCGTTGAGCTTGGTGTCGATGCCGATGGCATCGAGGCTTTTCAGGTAGAGATCCAGAATATCGGGCGGTGACGGCTTCATGATCACCTGGAATTGATAATAGTGCTGCATGCGATTGGGGTTCTCGCCATAGCGCCCATCCTTGGGACGGCGCGAGGGCTGCACGTAACAGGCGTTCCAAGGCTTCGATCCCAGCGCGCGCAAAGTTGTCGCGGGGTGGAATGTTCCCGCTCCCATCTCCATGTCATAGGGCTGCAACACGACGCACCCCTGTGCGCCCCAGAACTGCTGCAGCGTCAAGATCATGTCTTGAAACGACTCTTTCGGGCGCAAGGCTCCGATTGCAGGTTGGGCACTGGCGGAAACTTGGGTGCGCGGCATGGGATATTCCGGGTTCTGTCACTTTGGCGCGCACTTCTACACGACGGCGGTCATGTGTCACGTCTGATGGATTGCCGGCCCGCTCGGTCGCCACCAGCCGGATCGAGGAACCAATGCGCCGCAGACGCCGTTAACGAGCACACGTTGCGACATGCGCCGGTGAGGACCAGATGCCCTTCGTCAAGACCGCAGACGGAACTGAGCTGTTCTACAACGATTGGGGCAGCGGCAGTCCGGTCGTACTAATTCACGGCTGGCCGCTCGACGCCGACATGTGGGAATACCAGATGATGGCGTTGGCCCAGCGTGGTCATCGCGTGATTGCCTACGACCGCCGCGGCTTCGGACGCTCTAGCCAGCCTTGGGACGGCTACGACTACAATACGCTCGCCGATGACCTCAAGGCGGTCATCGACCACCTTAAGCTCACCAATGTTGCCCTCGTGGGATTTTCGATGGGTGGGGGCGAAGTCGCCCGCTACATGTCCCGGCACAAGGGTGCCAATGTGTCGAAAGCGGTTCTCGTGTCCGCAGTCACGCCGATGATGAGCCGAGACGCTTCCAATCCGAACGGTGCCGATCCCGCTCTGTTCGACGACATGGTCCAGCAGCTCAACGCCGACCGGCCACATTTCCTTGCCGGCTTCGGCAAGATGTTTTTTGGCGCGGGACTGCTCAATTTCACGGTAACAAATGAAATTCTCAATTGGGCACAGGCGATTGCGATGATGGCGTCGCCCAAGGCGACCATCGACTGCGTTCGGTCGTTTTCACAAACCGACTTCCGCACCGACATGGGCGCGTTCGAAGTCCCGACGCTCATTATCCATGGCGATGCCGACGCGACCGTGCCGATCGACATTTCTGCGCGGTCGGCCGTTCGCATGATCAAGAACGCGGCGTTGAAAGAATATGCGGGCGCACCGCACGGACTTTTCTTCACTCACAAGGAGCAGTTGACCAATGACCTTCTTCTCTTTCTTGGTACTTGAGCTTTGCTTGACCGTGGGGTTGTTGGCGGCCTTGTCACGAGCGCTGTTGCCCGCTAACCCCAAGCCATGCCCCGTTACCGCCTCACGCTCGAATACGATGGAACGCCGTTCCTAGGCTGGCAGGTTCAGCCCGATGGGCCGTCCGTTCAGGGCCGGCTCGTCGAGGCGTTTCGTATGCTGACGCGCACAACGGTTGATGTGCGTGGTGCAGGACGTACGGATTCAGGCGTCCACGCGCTCGGACAGGTCGCCCATGTCGATCTCGAGCGGGACTATCCGCTGCACGTTATCCGTGAAGCCATCAACTATCACGTCCGTCCAGAGCCAATCGCGATCTTGAATGTCGAAGAAGTTCCGACGTCCTTTGACGCTCGCTTCAGTGCTGTGGCCCGGCACTACCTTTTCCGCATTTTAGCCCGCCGCGCTCCTCCCGCCATCGACAAGTATCGCGTCTGGTGGGTGCCTCAGGCGCTCGACGGCGCAGCGATGATCGCCGCGGCCCCGCGCCTCGAGGGCCGTCACGATTTCACGACATTTCGCGCGGCCAGTTGTCAGGCTAAGTCTCCCATCAAAACCTTGGACCGATTTCGCGTGTCGGCGGTGGGTGAGGAAATCCGCATCGAGGCCTCCGCACGATCGTTCATGCACAACCAAGTGCGATCGATGGTGGGAAGTCTGAAAATGGTCGGCGAGGGCAAGTGGACCGCCGACGATCTCAGTGCCGCGCTCGAAGCGAAGGACCGCGCACGGTGCGGGCCGGTCACGCCGCCGTCGGGACTTTATCTTGTGCGTGTCGATTATCCGGACACACCAACTGTTGTGTGAGAGTCCGCGCGGGTCGCACTGATAAAACTGTCACACATCGCGGCTTTCTCATCGTACTTCGATCGCATTGCGGATGCACTTCAGACCGTCGATGGCGTTGTGCACAAGGTTGCGAGGTAAACGCGAAACGGAAAAATCGCGTCGGCAGAAATGGTTGCGCCAAGTTTCTGCACAGGTTGCGCTGACACATCCCGGGCCGATTGTGGATAAACCAGATGTAGTGGTCAAAGCGTGGATGAACCTACCAGCCATATAGAATTGGCACCGCGACTCTGGCATTAAGAAGATGTCGCCGATCGCTCGCATGTGCTGCGGGTCTTGTCAGAAGCGGCCTGTTTG
>JANLYD010000211.1:0-2294 GCA_031365465.1 Hyphomicrobiaceae bacterium | reverse complement strand
GCGGCGCTCCGCCAATTGCGTGAAGCGCCGGCCATCACCCCGCCCATGGGCAGCTACGACGAATTCGTCGCGCGCTTCCCCTACGACGAAACCGAGGATCAGGCCTCCAGCATCGAAGCGGTGTTGGCCGATCTCAATTCCGGCCGGCCCATGGACCGGCTCGTCTGCGGCGACGTCGGCTTCGGCAAAACCGAGGTGGCGTTGAGAGCCGCGATGGTGGCAGCACTCGGCGGTTTCCAGGTCGCCGTCGTCGTGCCCACCACATTGCTCGCCCGTCAGCATTATCGCACCTTCGCGCAACGCTTCGAAGGGTTGCCGGTGCGCATTGCCCAGGCCTCTCGCATGGTGACGCCGAAAGAGCTGGCTGAAACCAAGGCGGAATTGAAAAGCGGTCAACTCGACATCGTCGTCGGCACGCACGCACTGCTGAGCAAGTCGATCGAGTTTGCACGTCTGGGACTGCTCATCATCGACGAGGAACAGCATTTCGGCGTTTCACACAAAGAGCGCCTGAAGCAACTACGCGACGACGTGCACGTGCTGACGCTGTCGGCAACGCCCATCCCGCGCACGCTGCAACTCGCCTTGTCCGGTGTGCGCGAACTGTCGCTGATCACCACGCCCCCGGTCGACCGGCTGGCGGTGCGCACCTACATCTCGCCATTCGACCCGATCATCCTGCGCGAGGCCCTGCGGCGCGAACGGTATCGCGGCGGGCAATCTTTTTACGTGTGTCCGCGTCTGTCGGACCTCGACGAAGTCGTTGAATTTCTCACCGAACATACGCCGGAGCTTCGCTTAGCGCGCGCTCACGGCCAGCTGTCCTCGACCGAACTCGAGGACGTCATGGTGGCGTTTTACGAAGGCAAATACGACGTGCTGGTGTCCACCGCGATCGTCGAATCCGGCCTCGACATCCCCAATGCGAACACCATGATCGTGCATCGCGCCGACATGTTCGGCCTCTCGCAGTTGTACCAGTTGCGCGGCCGCGTCGGACGCTCAAAGACGCGCGCATACGCCTACTTCACGACGCCCGCAGGCAAGCATCTGACGCAGGGCGCCGATCGCCGCTTGAAAGTATTGCAATCGCTGGATCAACTCGGCGCCGGCTTTTCTCTGGCCAGTCACGATCTTGATATTCGCGGTGCCGGCAATCTGCTCGGCGACGAGCAATCCGGCCACATTCGCGAAGTCGGTTTCGAACTTTATCAGTCGATGCTCGAAGATGCGGTTGCGGCGTTGAAAGGCGGCGATCTCGCGCCGCAGAACGAAGAGCAGTGGAGCCCGCAGATCGCACTCGGCACGGCCGTGCTCATCCCAGAAACCTATGTGGCTGATCTGCAGTTGCGCCTCGGTCTGTACCGGCGACTGTCGACGCTGGACCGTCGCGCCGACATCGACACCTTCGCCGCCGAGATGGTCGATCGGTTCGGCCCCTTGCCCGACGAAGTCGCAGCACTGCTCGACGTGATGGAGATCAAGGCGTTGTGCCGTTCAGCCGGCATCGAGAAAATCGATGCAGGACCGAAGGGTGCGACGATCGCCTTCCGCAAGAGCGCCTTCGCCAATCCCGAGGGGCTCGTGCGCTACATCACCGTGCATCGCGCGATGGTCAAACTGCAGTCCGATCAGCGGCTGCTCGTGCGCGGCGAATGGCAAGACACGGGCATCAGGCTGAAGGCGGTGCGCGACTTCGTGACGAAACTCGCCGAGATCGCACGCTCGCCTAAAAAAGCTGCGTGAGTGTGGTGTTGCTAATCAATCTTTTGGTACCCGATCCCCTCTCCGCTCCGTCATGGCCCCTTCGCGGCCATGACAAAGGTTGAGTATCTTATGGAAGTGCCAAACCACTAAGATGGCGCGATGTCGTGCGCGACCGGCGGCAAAGTCTTCCCGTCGTAGGTCGCGGGGGTGGCGTCCAGCAAGATAAAGGCCATCCGCGCCGTAGACGTGCCGCGATTGATCCACGCGTGCAGGGTGCCCCTCTGAACCACTACATCGCCGACGGCCAACGGCGTGCGAAGCCCGTCGTCGAGTTCCAGATCGACCTCCCCCGCGAGCACGATGCCGTAATCGAGCGAACTGGTGCGGTGCAGCGGCGACCGCACGCCGGGCGCGATGTCCACGATGCGCAGAACGCTGCCACCCGGTTGCACCAGACTGATGGGCGTGCTGGCGCGGTCGGTCGCATCGTCGTTGTCCACAGGTGATACGGCCGTCACCCACAGCACCGCGAACGACGCTTCGCCACCGAGCACCGGCTTGCCCTCGACTTGCTCGTCGATGACAAC
>JANLYD010000206.1:0-39925 GCA_031365465.1 Hyphomicrobiaceae bacterium | reverse complement strand
ATCACTAGCCCCGGAGGCCGGAACAGCGTGTGGGGAACCATTCCAGGATCGAACACCAGACGGCGAGTGCGCGCCTTTCGATGTCATTCGACGGGTTCGATGTTGCTACAGCGTTGCCGGACCTGACATGCCGTTGGTGAGGCGATTGATGGTACGGACCTCCCTGGCGTTCCTGACGTTGGGATTACTGGCCCTCATCAGTATCGTCTTAGGCACCGTTTGGCTCAGCAGCCGCGCGCAAACCTACCTCACCGAAGTGTCACGCCTGCGGGACTTTCGCGTGGCCGCCGTCGAGCTTCGCTCGTCGATGCAAGCCGCAGAATCGAGCCAGCGCGGATATGTGGCAACCGGCAACGAGATCTATCTCGCCCCGTTCACACGATCGAAAGCTCAGGCTCGCCGGCAATTCGACATCGTCAAAGCCAGCGCCAGCCTTGGCCGGTTGGACCCACGCATGCTGATGCGGCTGGACGAGGTGATATCGCTGAAGTTCGACGAGATGGACCAGTCGATTGCGTTGAAGTCGTCGCAACACGATGCGGAAGCGATGGCAATCGTGCGGACCAACCGCGGCAAGGCACTCATGGATGAAGCCAATGTGTTCTTGTCGAGCATCATTGCAGCCATGGACGAGAAAGTAACTGCGGGCGTTGCCGAACAGAGCGCCAACGCATTTCTGTTGCGCTTGGTGTCGATTATTGGCGGCCTCGTCATCGTTGGTGTCGTTGCGGCGTCGACCGTAACCACGCATCGCTACGCCTACGCCATCACTCGCGCGCGCGATGAGGTCCGCATCCTCAATGCGAGTCTCGAGCAACGTGTAGAGACTAGAACGTCTGAACTGGCAGCCGAAAGAGACCGCGCCGCGATGCTGCTGAGCGAGGTCAATCATCGCGTCGCCAACAGCCTCGGGTTGGTCGCGTCCCTCATCCAGCTCCAGTCGAACGCCGTCAAAGACACCGCCGCAAAACAGAGCCTGGCCGACACACGGGCGCGCATCAACGCTGTCGCCATGGTTCACAAACGGCTCTACACGTCGGGAGACGTGCGCGTCGTGGCACTGGATGAATATCTGTCGGCTTTGCTGGAAGAACTCCAGGAGTCGTTGCGTACCGATGGATTGGGGACGTCGTTGCGGTATGATCTTGAACCCATGCAGCTACCGACCGATGCTACGATCAACCTCGGCGTCGTGGTGGTCGAATGGGTCACCAACGCGGTCAAATACGCCTATCCCAACGGAACCGGCGAAGTTCGCATCAAGCTCCAACGCGTAAACGAGGGCAAAGCAGAGTTGCTGGTCGAAGATGACGGGCGAGGCCTGAAGGAAGGCTCCATCGCGGACGGAACCGGGCTCGGGTCGCGCATCGTCAAGGCGGTCGCGAGCGGCATGAAGGCCGATATCAATTACGTCGCCAAAACACCGGGTACGATTGCACGCTTGCTGTTCCCGTTGCCGGCATCACCAGTGGCGGATCTGACGGCATGAGGGATCTATCGACGAAGCCTCTGCACGTCGCGATTTTGATCGCGGCCATGATGGGCTTGTCGTGGGCGACACCTTCCAGCGCACAGCAAGGCGGCCCCGGGATAACGGCCCCGGCAGTGCTCGCCCCGTTCAAGCCCAGCGCCGCGCGGTGTACCGCGCCGCCGGCGTTGCAAAAGGCTCTTACCTTCGCACAGGATAACGATCGGCAGTTCATGCAAGGCGCCAGACGCGGCCTGGAGCTGGCGGCAAAAGATCGCGGGCTTGCCTTCACCGTGGCCCTTGCGGCGAACAACAGTGATCGGATGATCGAGCAAGTGCAACAGATGGTTGCAACCAAAGTCGGGGCCGTGGTTGCGGCGCCCGTCAATGCCGCATCGCTCGCACCAAGTCTCCAGCAACTCATCTGGTCTGGAGCCTATGTCGGGACGATCGTGCCGCCGCCGGCCACGTCATTGCTCAACGCACCACAGTATTTGACCGGAAAAGTGTTGGCGGACGCAGCCGCTGCCTACATCAAGGATCGGCTGAAGGGCAAAGCCAAGGTCGTCATCCTGACGCACGATAGCCTCCAATTCCTGGCTCCTCGCTTTACGGCAATTCGTGACGTGTTGCAGGACCTTCCCGGCGTAACGATCGTCGCCGACATCTCACCGGCGACCGTCGATCGGGAAGGCGGCGCGGCGATGATGCGCACCATTCTGCTCGCGCAGGCCGACGTCGACGTCGTGCTCGGTGCTGATACGGTCGTGCTTGGTGCGCTGGAAGCCATGCGCCTGGCAAATAAAGCCAAGCCCACGCAGTTTTTCGGTGGCATCGATGGCGAGCCGGAGGCCATTGCAGAAATCAAGCGCGGTGGGTCGTATCGAGCCAGCGTCAGCCTCGCGTCGCCGATTTTCGGATATGCCATGGGTCAGCACGCCGCCGACTGGTTGGAAGGCAAGAGCATTCCGCAGGCGATGGACACCCTCCCCATTGCCCTGACGGCAGCGAGCATGCAGCGCTACGAATCCGACATCGCCGAGCCGGCGGTTGTCTATGCGGATGAACGGCGTCTCTCGCAGTACCTGAAAATGTACGGCGACATTTGCTACGACACACGCGACCGCTATGTGAACTTCCCATGGACGTCGGAGAAGAAACAGTAATAACAATTACAGGTAGTTTAGATTCGTATTTCAGCCATAGGATGCAATAGCCGTTCGAGGGCATTTCGAACCCTTGCCCACGAAGACGTCCGAACGGATACGGTCGGCGCGGCGGCAAAACGCCCCTGCATGAATTTTCGATGGTATAGATTGCGTTAGGCCGTGATGAATGAGATAGCCCCGACAGAAGGCCAGCCGCCCGACTCACTCGGTCATCAGCAGGCGGACGACACATCGCCCGTGAAATCGGCTGCTGTTCAAGCACACCTGCAACCTTTAGGCTCGAAAGCGGCGATGCCGACATTCAAGAGTGCAGTTCACCGGACATTGTGGCAACGTTTCCCCTATGGCTTGCGTCGGCGTGTGCTGTTCAGTGCGACCTCGATGCTGGCCCCACGACCGACCCGTGGTGCGCTCGCTGCGGGGCCGATCGTGGTCGCCGGCGCACTCAGTACGGCCTCCGGTTTGGGACAGTCGGCGCGGCTGTGCCACGATGCTTTGAAGCTGGCCGGCGCCGATGTCATGGCAATCGATCTGACGTCGGCCCTGATGCAGCCCAGCGATTTTTCCGGCTTCAGCTTTATCGACGGTCGCGCGGTGATGGGTCCGGCTACGCTGCTGCTGCACGTCAATTCGCCGCTCGTGCCCATGGCGCTGATGCATTTGGGCCGCCAGTTCGTCAAGGATAAGCACATTGTTGGATCGTGGGCATGGGAGTTGCCGCGGTTGCCAGTGGAATGGCAGATCGGCGTTCCGTTCGTCCATCAGATCATGGTGCACAGCAAGTTTGTCTCAGTCGCGATCCAGCCGATTGCAGGCGCACGTCCCGTGCATGTGCTGCCGCCGCCGATCATTCCGCTCCGTTCACGAACGGCACCTCGCCGGTGCGCATCAGGTAAATTTACGGTGCTGACCATCTTCAACGCCGCGTCCAGCATCGCGCGCAAGAACCCGATCGCCGCCGTCACGGCTTTCCGTGAGGCGTTCGGCAACGACAGCGGGGCGCGGCTCGTCATCAAGGCGTCGAACCTGGCCACAGTCTCGGACGGCATGGCGCAATTGGAGGCCGCGATCGGCGGCGTCGGCAACATCTCGATCATCGACAGCGTCATCGACGAGGACGACATCGACGCACTCTATGCAGAAGCCGATGTGGTGCTGTCGTTGCACCGCTCCGAAGGCTTCGGCTTGATCATGGCCGAGGCGATGGCGCGAGGCCTTCCGGTGGTGGGAACCAACTGGTCCGGCAACGTCGATTTCTTGACCGAAGACACCGGCATTCCCGTACCGTTTCGCTTGGTAGCCGCTGAGGACCGTCAAGATACCTACAACTACCCCGAGATGATGTGGGCCGAGGCCGACGCCGGCTACGCGGCGATGGCACTGCGACGGCTACGCACGGATTCGGCACTCGCTGACAAGTTGGGCACACAAGCAGCACGATTTGCCGCCACGGCCTGGGCGCCGAAGCATTATGCCGAAACGCTTGCAGCCCGGCTCGGAACAAGCAGCACAAAACACGTTTCGGCGGCATGACCACAAACGACGCGAGACCCGACCGCATATCGCTGGAGCCATCGGCGACAGCCAAGCCGCGCGTGATGTTCTGCTATTGGGGCCGTCGCGGTGCGATGTCGCGATTTACACTCGAAGTCGCGCGCGCCTCGAGTGGAAGCGAACGTGTTGAAGGCTTCGTTTGTGTGTCGCGGCAAAACGAAATTTTTTCAACCTTCGAAGCTGACGAGAAAAACGGCCTGACCCGTGGGCTGCTACCGATCGACACGTTCGACACCAATCTCGGCGCAGCGTTGCACATCCGGCGCGTTTTCGACCTTCGCAAAAAACTCGCGGCGCACATCGTTCGTGATCGCATTGATGCCGTCATCGAATTGATGCCGCATATCTGGACGCCGCTGATCGCACCGGTTTATGGGCGTGCAGGCGCACGTTTCGTCAGCGTCGTGCACGATGCCGACGCTCACCCTGGCGACCCGACCGGCGCGGTGCACAACTGGAGCCAACGTGGACTGCGATATGCCGACAACGTTGTAACGCTGTCGGAGACGGTCGCGGAACGCTTGGCTGCCAAGGGCAGCGTCCCCCAAGACAAGTTGCGGACACTGTTCCTCCCCGACCTCACCTACGGCGCACCGGCGTCGCCGCAAGCGCTGATACCTGGCGAACCCGTGCGGTTGCTGTTTCTCGGACGCATCCTGCCCTACAAGGGGCTTTCGCTGCTCGTCGATACGCTCGAGTTGCTTCGCCTACGTGGCGTTCCCGTACACGTCGGCGTTTTTGGCGAAGGTGAACTCGGGCGCGACGCGGATCGGCTGACCGCACTGGGCGCCGAAGTGGTCAACCGGTGGCTGACCGAGGAGGAAATCGCGACGGTGACGGCGCGCTATCATGCGGTCATACTCTCCCACATCGAAGCCAGTCAGTCGGGCGTTGCAGCAACCGCCCTCGGTAGCGGCATCCCGGTGGTGACGACGCCGGTCGGTGGACTGCCCGGGCAGATCGACGACGGCCGCACGGGTATCGTCGCCGAGCGGGCCGACCCAGAGGCACTGGCTGATTGCATTGAACGGCTGGTGCGCGAGCCCGGTCTCTACGACTCCATGTGCGCCCATATCGCCGCCACGCGAGACACCCGCTCGATGCGCCGGTTCGTGGCCGACATCTGTCGCATCGCGGTGCCCGACGAATCTGCGATTTAAAAATCTGCGCTTCAAATCATCAACGCACGTGCGCTCGCCGTGCGGTTTCCGCATCGATGAGACGGCCCGTCAGATCCGGCATCCGGCACTGTGCGGCCCAGCCCGTGCGCTGGTGCATCAGCGACGGATTGCCGACACTATAGGTAATGTCGGACGGCCGGCGCAGCGCCGGCATGAGGTCGACGTGATTTTTCCAGTCGAGCCCACAATAGGCGAACGCCGACGCCACAAAATCCTCGAGGGATGTTTCGACGCCGGTCGCGACGACAAAATCGTCGGCCGTATCCCGCTGCAGCATCAGCCACATGGCTTCGACATACTCGGGCGCCCAGCCCCAGTCGCGCCGCACCGAAAGGTTGCCGAGTTGCAGCCGCTCGCTGCGCTTGGCGACGATATCGAGGACGCCGTGGATGACTTTCTGGGTGACGAAGCGCTTCGGCCGCAGGGGCGATTCATGATTGAACAGAATGCCGGAACAGGCGTGCAGATCATAGGCGGAGCGGTAATTCACCACCAACCAGTGCGCCGCCGCTTTCGCAACGCCATACGGACTGCAGGGATGAAACGCCGTCGTTTCGTCGGCCGGCGCCTTGATGATGTTGCCAAAACATTCGCTGGACGAGGCGTTATAGAAGCGAGCATCGGATTTCAGCAATCGGATGGCTTCGAGAATATTCAGCGTTCCGTTGACGATACCCTGCAATGTCTCGGCTGGCTGGTCGAACGACAAACCGACCGACGATTGGGCGGCCAGATTGTAGATCTCGTCGGGTGCCGAATCGTTGAGAACCTGCACGACGCTTCGAAAATCGAATGCGACCGCCGACTTGACCGAGACGCGCTCGACGATGCCCAGCGCGTGCAAATTGGCGAACGAAGACTGTTCGGCATCGCGCGAGGTGCCGACGACGCGGTAGCCTTTCTCGATCAGCAACTTTGCAAGGTAGGCACCGTCTTGGCCGGAGATGCCAAAAATCAGTGCGGTCTTGGGCTTGGCCGTCATCACCCTGCTTTCGAGAGCACGTCCGCCGGATGCGGATGAAATGCCTATGCGCGTTCGAATACGGCTGCGATGCCCTGCCCACCACCGATGCACATCGTTTCAAGTCCGTAACGCGCCTTGCGCTTGTGCATCTCGCGCAACAATGTCGCCAGAATGCGGCCGCCTGTCGCGCCGATGGGGTGACCGAGCGAGATGCCGGAGCCGTTGACGTTGAGACGATCCCGATCGTCCCAGCCCCAACCCTTGAGCACCGCAAGCACCTGCGGCGCAAATGCTTCGTTGAGTTCGACGAGATCGATATCGTTCCATCCGAGCTTGGTACGCGCGAACAGCCGTTCGACGGCCGGCACCGGACCGATGCCCATGCGCGACGGTTCACAGCCGGCGGCAGCCCAACTGTGGAACCACGCCATCGGCTCGAGGCCGAGTTCTGCGAGCTTGTCTTCGGCAACGACCAGACAGGCAGCCGCCGCGTCGTTCTGTTGGCTGGCGTTGCCGGCGGTGACGACGCCACCCTTTTCGATGGCGCGCAACTCGGCGAGCGACTGCGGCGTGGCGTTGGATCGGAAGCCTTCGTCCTTGGCGAACGTGACGGGATCGCCGCGCTTCTGCGGCACGGGCACCGGCACAAGTTCATCATCGAACACGCCATCGGCCCAAGCCTTGGTGGCGCGCTGGTGGCTCATGGCGGCATACTCGTCGCACTGCTCGCGCGAGATTCCGTAGTCTTTGGCAAGGTTCTCGGCGGTCTCGATCATTCCCGAGATCACGCCAAAACGGGAGATGGGCTGCGACATCACACGGCCACGCGTGAGCCGGTCATGCATGGTCACCGACCCGGAGCGCGCGCCGGAGCGCATGTCGGTGGTGTAGTACTCGACGTTGCTCATGCTTTCGGCGCCGCCTGCGACGACGACATCGGCAGCGCCCGTCTGAACCATCATGGCGGCGTCGACGACGGCCTGCAGCCCGCTGCCACAGCGCCGATCCAACTGATAGCCCGGCACCGACACCGGCAACCCCGCGGCCAGCGCCGACCAGCGCGCAATGCAGGGCGCTTCGCCGTTGGCATAGCCCTGCGCGAAGATCACGTCGTCGATGCGCTCGGGATCGATCTTGCTGCGGGCGACGAGCGCTTTGAGCACCACTGCGCCGAGATCACCGGCCGACATGGAGGCGAGGCCACCCATGTATTTACCGATCGGCGTGCGGATGGGGGAGACGATGGCGGCTCTGCGCATGGAGTATCCTGTCGTTGCTCGTTTGCTTGGCGTGAATGATCAGCGGCGCGCGCCGGCTTCGCGGATCATGTCGCGGGCGATGATCAGTTGCTGGATCTGCGAGGTGCCTTCGTAGATGCGTAGCAGCCGCACGTCGCGATAGAAGCGCTCCACTTTGTACTCCGTCATATAGCCGGCGCCGCCGAAAATCTGCACGGCCCGGTCGGCGATGCGGCCGACGGCTTCGCTGGAGAAGTACTTAAGCGCGGCGGCCTGACGGCTGACGTTGTCACGCGCATCGAATTTGTGCGCGACCGAAAACAGCAGCGCTTCGGTCGCGAGTTGATCGACTTGCGCGTCCGCCAGCATCGCCTGCACGAGCTGAAAGTCGGCGATCGCCTGACCGAACTGTTTGCGCTCGATGGCGTACGACAAGCTCATCTCGATCAGCCGATCGCACATGCCCAGCGCTACCGCCGCGATATGGATGCGGCCGCGATCCAGCACCTTCATGGCGGTTTTAAAGCCACGTCCCGGCACGCCACCGATGATCGACGTCGCGGGAACGACGACATCGTCGAACATCACGTCGCACGTTTTCGAGCCGCGCTGTCCCATCTTGCGATCGGGTTTGCCAAGCGAGATGCCCGGCGTGTCGGCCGGCACGATGAAGGCCGAGATTCCGCCGGCGCCTTTGATGTCGGGTTCGCTGCGGGCCATCACCGTGAACACGGTCGAGCGGGGCGCATTGGTGATGTAGCGCTTGGAGCCGGTGATGCGATAGTTGCCGCCATCCTTGACGGCGACGGTGCGCAGCGAGGCGGCGTCCGACCCCGCACCCGGTTCCGTCAGCGCAAAACTGGACATCGCTTCGCCAGTCGCCAGAAGCGGCAGCCACGCCTGCTTCTGGGCCTCGGTGCCGTCGATGACGATGCCCTGCGAACCGATCCCCACAGTTGTGCCGATGACCGAACGGAACGACACGGACGCACGCGTCAACTCACGAATGATGCCGGCTTCTTCTGTCATGGTCAGGCCGAGGCCGCCGTATTGCTCGGGAATGGACAACCCGAACAGCCCGAGTTCGCGCATTTCAGCGATGATCTCCAGCGGCATCTCGTCGTCGTCTTCGACGCGGTCCTCGGCGGGTATCAGCCGTTCCTCGACGAAACGCCGGACGGTCGCACGCAGCAGTTCAAACGTTTCAGCGTCCATGAGATCAGGTTCCGGATGACCGATCCCATGCCCTTATCAAGCCACCGGAGCCAAGGCAATTACTGCGAGATCGAGACGCAAAGCGCCGTTGAGCCCGCGTCGACGTGTCGTTCGCGATGACGGCTGGACAGCAAAAGACAAGTTGTGCCACCATCCATGACCTTGAAGTTGACGTGACGACGCCGAGACGATTTTGCACTTTGTGTCTCGTCAATCTCAAGATTAATCGTCGAGCATGTTTTTTTAACGCATAATTAAAGGACAATCGAAAATGACTAATGTCGACACGACATTCAAGTTCGCTCATCAGGCTCCCGCGCGCCTGACCGCAGCCGCTCATCAAGATACGCTTGGACTATTGCGGAATTTCGTTGGCAGCGATCCGGAAAAGACGTGGCAAGGTAACGGCTACAATATGCTCTGGCGGCCGCGACAAGGCACGCCGGATTTTTTTCTTCAGTTGATGTTGACGTCCGAAACTCTTGTATTCACCGACTTGGTCGGCAACGGCGCTGGCATTGCCAATCGCGGATTGAAGCAGCAAGACATCTTTCTCGGCGGCGTCGCCTATTTGCAAAAAATAAAAGACATTCAAGGAAACGATCAGCATTTCGAGCCCGGAGTTTGGTGCAATGTTCCCGCAACCACCAATCCGAACGAACCTCAGTCGGTTGCCCGCATGGGCAGCATCCCCCATGGCACGACAATCAACTTGCAGGGCCAAGCGCAAGTTATCACACCAGCTAGTATGGCTGGACGCATCAAGGCCGCGTCGATAAAGCCATTCGGCGGCCCAACCGACGACGGCGAGAGCGGCACTATCCCGGGCCCCTTCGATGCGGAGCAAGACCTGTCGACTGGAGCGGGTGCGTCTCGGTCAGATCTAGCGGTTGTACCCGGACTGACGCAAACGCAACTCACAAACCCAAACCTGTTTCTGGAGCAGGCCAACGCTGGACTTACGTTCAATGAAATTATCGAAATCAATATCACGTCCGATTCTGCCAAAGCGGGCACGTTACCCGATGCTGGCGGCGGCGTAAGCAACATTGCATTTCTGAAAGGCAAAGGCGCAGGTAACGAAAATTCTGACGTGCCTAAAGTCAGCACGACTTTCTGGATTCAGAAAGCGACCAACGCTCAAGGTCAACCCGTTCTTCAACTCCAATATACGCAACGGGTCCTCCTGCTCTTTAGCGGACTCAATTGGCCACACGTAAGCGTCGCAACGTTGCGCTCGACCTGAATGGGCGGGCGCACAGCCGATCTCGGTAGGCACCTCGTCGTCGTCCTCGACGAGGTGGCTGCGTAGGTCAGCAGGTTTTGGACACAACGCCGTGCAGCGACAAACAGCCCTTATCAAGACTGTGGAGCGGGGGCAAATTTTGCCAGATCGAGGCGCACCGCGATCGCTGCGGCGGCGATCACCGCAATGTCTCCCGTTATCTCGTCGGGTACGTCGAGGCCGCCTTTGACTGTTTTTACCGTCACTTGCCCGTGCGGCAGCGACGCCTTCACTTTGGCAACGTCGACGAGATCGGGCCGTTGCACACCGATCGTCACTTCGACCTGCATATCCGCCGGGCTCACTTGCAGCGCCTTTAAAAACGTCAGCGAACTATGATGCAACGCGTCTTGCACGGCGCGTAAGGCTGCTTTCGTGTAGTCGCCGCCGTGCAGATCGTTACCACTGCCGAGTTCGAGAATGATGCGTTCGAGTGCCATGCTGCTCAATCCCTCACGCGACATCGAGGCGGACGACGACGGCGGCATTGGCGATCAGCGTAGCATCGGTGCCGGCGTCGTTGACGATTCTGAGGCCACCCTCGACGACCGTTACGCTGCCTTTGCCATAAGGCAGAACGGCGAGAACTTGAGTGGTGTCGACCGCCGATGGGTTGGGCACGCCGACGGTAATGTCGACGTGCATGGCTTCCAGCGGTTGGCCAAGTGCGGGCGCGATGCGGATGGTGTTGTGCCAGAGTGCATCGCGTACGGCCCGCACGGCGGCCTTGGTGTCGTCATTACCGCGAATATCGGTGCCCATGCCGATCTGCAGGATCATCCGCTTCATAGTCATCTAGGGTTTTCCTGGTGCCTATTTCAACGGTTGACTTGACTGAGCGCGAAACCGGCCTTGCCCGCATAGCCTTTGACGATCGCCTCACGTTCGCCATGGCTCAGCACGCGATCGACGTAATCGAAGCCGGCGGGTGCGCGCTTTTCCACTTCGTCGATGACGCGCTCGGGTCCACCGGAGCGATTGAGCCGCACGATCTCGGCCGTTTTTGCCAGTCGATCGCTTTCGTAAAGTTGCAGCGCCTGCATGGGATGCTCGGCAATCTTCAAGCTGTCGGCGATACTGCGCGCGTCGAGGATCGCTTGTGCCGCGCCGTTCGACCCGACCGGATACATGGGGTGCGCCGCGTCGCCCAAAAGCGTCACACGGCCGAAACTCCACCGTGGCAACGGATCGCGGTCGCACATGGGATATTCATAGCAAACCGGCGTCGCCCGCACGAGCGCCTCCACGTCCACGCCCGGCACCGTGAACCGGCGCGCATAAGGCACCACTTCTTCCATGCGGCCGACACGCGACCAGCTGTCTTTGGGTGGCGGCGTGACCGTGCCGTCGGCGATGCGCATGGCGATGGCCCAGTTGGTCAGCCGCGTCGAAGGCGAACACCCCGGCGCGATCGGATAGAGCGCCAGCTTCGCGCCCATCCCGCCGCCGATGTACATGCTGCGGCCGGACAGAAACTGCGGCCACTCCGCAGCACCCCGCCACAGCACCACACCTTGCCAACTGGGCGGACCCTCGCGAGGATAAAAGTGACTGCGCGCAACAGAGTGAATGCCGTCGGCCGCGATCAGCACATCGCCGCGCACGGTTTCGCTCGAGGTGCCGAAACGGGCGTCCGTGAAGTGTGCGGTAACGCCACCTTCGTCCTGCAGAAAGCCCGCGAAGCGCAAGCCCGTGCGCACGGCATCAGGACCGAGTTGCTTGATCACCGCATCATGGATGATTTTTTGCAGCCGTCCGCGATGCACCGAGAATTGCGGAAACTCAAATCCCGCGTCCACCCCTCGCGCTTCGCGCCACACTTCCTGACCGAGCCGGTTGATGTAGATCAGTTCCTTGGTGCGGATTGCCGCCGCATCCAGCGCGGGCAGCAGACCCAACGCCGCCAGTTCCTTGATGGCATGCGGCAGCGTATTGATGCCGACGCCGACTTCGCGGATCTCGCTCGCCTGTTCGAACACGACCGATTTGATACCGCGCGCGTGCAGCATGAGCGCGAGCGTGAGCCCTCCGACACCACCGCCTGCAATGATAACCGTCATACAATGTCCCGTCCGATACCTGAAACTAGAGAGCCGTCACTTCGCTTCGTCTGGCGGCGGCAGGAAATCGACTTCGTGCTTGGCTGCGAGCGCGACGACTTCCGCAGGCGTCTGTTCGGCCATGTTGTGAATGCCCCAGAACAGATCGAACAGCCGGCGCGTCGGCGCCACCCAGAACAGACACTTCACGATGCGGTCGGATTTGTTGAAGATCGCGTGCGGGATCCCCATCGGCAGCCGGATGGTGTCGCCGGAATTTGCGTGCACCGTCCGCCCATCGAGCAGCAATTCGAACTGCCCTTCCAGCATGTAGATGAACTCGTCCTGCGTCGGATGGATGTGCGGTGGCACGAACGTCTCTGGTGGGAACGTCGCATGCCACGACATCGACGACGCGCTGACCTGCTTTGGCACATAGGTCTGGCCGAGAATCTTCCAAGAGATGTTCTCGATGCCTTCACCGGCTTTGGTGATCCCGGGCGTCATGATCATGGGCGTATCCCTTCGGGGTTTTCGGATGCTGCAGATTTGGCGCCAAGATGCAGAAAGCGCTGTGTGAGCGTCGGATCGGCGGCGAGAGCGGCGCTGGTGCCGCGCCACACTACGCGCCCTTTCTCGAGCAACGTATGGTGATCCGCCAGCGGCAGCAACGCCGATACGTTCTTGTCGATGACGACGATCGCCTGGCCCTCGCGCTTGAGGCGCGCCAGGCATGCCCAAATCTCGGCACGGATCAACGGCGCCAGCCCTTCGGTGGCTTCGTCCAGCACCAGCAGCTTTGGATTGGTCATCAGCGCCCGCCCGATCGCCAGCATCTGCTGCTCGCCACCCGACAACTGATCACCGAAGTTGCGACGGCGTTCTTGCAGCCTGGGAAACAACGCGAACACTTCCGGCAACGTCCAGCGAGCCAATCCGAACCGCTGTGCCGCCGTCGCGATCAGATTTTCCTCCACCGTCAGCGTCGGAAAAATCTGCCGGCCTTCCGGCACCAGCCCCAGGCCTTGCTGCGCGATCGCGTAGGGCGGCAAGCCCACGAGATCGCGACCCTCGAAAACGACGCGGCCGGCACTGGCCGGCAACAACCCGAACAGCGTTCGCACGGTGGTCGTCTTACCCATGCCGTTGCGTCCGAGCAGTGCCATCACTTCGCCGGCAGCGACTTTGAATCCGACGCCGAACACCACCGGCGCTTCGCCATAACCCGCGTGCAGGCTCTCGACCTCGAGCATCATGCGATCACCTCGTCGCCGAGGTAGGCCACGCGAACCGCCGGGTCCGCACCGATCTCACGCGGCGTGCCGGATGCGATGATGCGGCCATCGACCAGCACGCTGATGCGATCGGCGAGATCGAACACCGCGTCCATGTCGTGCTCGACCAGCACGATAGTCAGTTCCGATTTGAGCCGATGCAGCAACGCGATGGTCGCCGTCGATTCATCCTGTCCGAGACCCGCCAGTGGTTCGTCCAGCAGCAGCAGCTTGGGCGCCGTCGCCAGCGCCATCGCCAATTCCAGCAAGCGCTTCTCGCCATGCGACAGGCTGCCCGAGCGCACGTGCGCGCGATGCGCGAGACCCACGCGGTCGAGCATTTCAAATGCTGTGTCGTTCAGATATCGGTCCGCAGCGGCCGGCGCCAAAAACCGAAAACTCGAACCCCTGCGCGCCTGCACCGCGAGCGCGACGGTTTCGAGCACACCGAACGACGGCAAGATCGACGTGATCTGAAACGACCGCGCCAACCCAGACCGTACGCGTTGCGCCAATCTCTGATGGGTAATTTCGATGCCGTCGAAATGGATCTGGCCACTGTCGGGTGCCAGCGTGCCCGACAGTTGATTGACCAGCGTGGTTTTGCCTGCACCATTCGGCCCGATCAACGCATGCAATTCACCGGCGCGAACATCGAACGTGATGTCGTTGCTGACGACGAGCGAGCCGAAGGACTTGTGTAGATGACGCACGGTGAGCAGGGGCGGGATCACGTTGTCCCTCCGCTTCCAGGACGGTTGCCGAACCGGTTGTGCAATCGCTCATAGAGACCAGCGAGTCCGCCGCGACCGCCGAGCGCCACCAGAATGAGAAGCGGGCCGAGGATGAGTTTCCAGTGCTCTGTCACACCGGAAAGAAATTCTTCCAGCACGAGAAAGACAATCGCGCCCGCGATGGCGCCCCACAGGCTTCCCATGCCGCCGAGGATAACCATCGCCAACAGTTCGCCGGAGCGTTGCCAGGTCATGTAGGCGGGCGAAACGAAACCCGCTTGGTTGGCCAGCAACACGCCCGCCACGCCACACATCGCACCGGCGATGGTACAGGCCACCAATTGGTATCGGAACGGCTCGAATCCGATGGCTTGCAGGCGCATGGGGTTTTCGCGGATGCCACGCAGCACGCGGCCGAACCGCGACTTCGTAATGCGGTGCAGCGCCACATAACAAACCACCAGCAGCGTCAGCACCGCAAAATAAAACGCGCGATCCCCTGCGAGAATGCTGCTTCCAAGCAGCGTACTGCGGGCGGCCAACGTCAATCCGTCGTCTCCCCCATAGGCCGACAACGACACCGCGAAAAAATAGAGCATCTGCCCGAACGCGAGCGTGCTCATGATGTAGTAGACGCCGCTGGCGCGCAGCGAAACCGCGCCGGTGGCCACGGCAAACACCATCGCGGCGAAGATCGCCACCAACATCTGCACGACGATGTCGTTGGTGCCCGCAGTCGCCAGTATGCCGACCGCGTAACTGCCGATGCCGAGAAACGCCGCGTGCCCGAACGAGACCAACGCGCCAAATCCGAGGATCAGATCGAGCGACAGGGCGGCGATTGCAAAAATCAGCGCACGCGTCATAAGGCTGAGCAGATAGCCTTCCGCGCCGAATTTTGCGACGATCGGAAACACCACCAACGCAGCGAATATCCAGATTGCCGGCGCGCTTCGCCGGTACCACGCGGCCCCTGCATCGACGCCCGCCGATGCGGCCTCTGCATCGACGCCTGTCGTCATCGTTTCACCGGAAACAATCCGGCCGGACGAACGAACAGCACCGACGCCATCAGAATATAAATCAACATCGGCGCGAGGGACCGGCCTGTCTGGCTGGCGGCCGACGGTTGCATGATGAACGACAGTATTTGCGGACCGAACGCCCGCCCGAGCGTGTCGATCAATCCGACCAGCAAAGCCGCGACGAACGCCCCACGGATCGAGCCGATGCCGCCGATGACGATAACCACGAACGTGAGGATGAGCAGGTTGTCGCCCATGCCCGGTTCGACCGACAGAATGGGCGCGACCATCGCGCCGGCAAAGCCCGCCAGCATCGCGCCGAACCCGAACACGAGCATGAACAGGCGGCCGATATCGACCCCAAGTGCCGACACCATCGCGGCGTTGCTGGCGCCCGCCCGCACCAGCATGCCGACGCGTGTGCCATTGATCAGCCAGTAGAGCAGCAGCGCCACCGCCAATCCGGTGCCGATCAACGCCAGCCGATAAACCGGATACAGCAGACCCTCCATCAGCGGCACGCTTCCAGACAGCAGATCCGGCATGGGCACGCTCAACGGCGCCGCACCCCAAACCGTCTTCACGGCTTGATTGAGAAAAATGATCAGCCCCAGCGTCGCCAGCACCTGATCGAGATGATCGCGGCCATAGAGCCTGCGAAACACCACCACTTCGAGCAGTAATCCGAATGCCAGCGCTGCCGGCAAAGTCAGCGCCAGCCCAAGCCAGAAGCTATCCGTCCACGCACAGAACATGGCCGCGAAATAGGCGCCGACCATATAAAGCACGCCGTGCGCCAGATTGATGAAATCCATCACACCGAATACCAGCGTCAGCCCTGCGGCGATCAAAAACAGCAGGATGCCGAGCTGCAATCCGTTCAACGTCTGGACGAGGAAAAGCGCAGTCGACATTTAGCTGTCAGTACCGGTGACGGATTGAAACGCCGCGCGCGATCACTTCATCGCGCATTCGGCAGCATAAGGATCGACCGAGTCCTTGAATACGGTTTCAACCACTTCGGTCTGGTATTTGCCGTCGGGGCGTTTGGCGGCACGCACCAGCACGAAGTCCTGGATCGGATACTGATTGACACCGAACTTGAACTTGCCGCGCAGGGACGTGAAATCGGCTTTCTTCAGTGCGGCCTTGAGCACATCGCGATCGCCGAGCTTGCCGCCGGTTGCCTTCACAGCACTGTCGATCAGCATCGCCGCGTCATATGCTTGCATCGCGTACGTGCCAGGCACCGAGCCGTAGGCTGCCTCGTAGGCCGCGACGAACGCTTTGTTCTGCGGGTTGTCCGTGTTGGGCGCCCAGTTGGCGCCAGCAAGGAAACCGACCGCATCGTCCTTCTGGGCCGGCAACGTCGATTCGTCGGTCGTGAACGCCGACAGGAACGGGGTCGTGGCAAGACCCGCCTGACGATACTGCTTGACGAGGTTCACACCCATTCCGCCCGGCATGAACGTGAAGAACGCATCCGGCTTGGCAGCGGCGATCTTGGCCAATTCGGCGCTGAAATCGAGCTGACCGAGCGGCGTGTAGACTTCCTCGACGACCGCGCCTTTGTACATGGACTTGAAACCGGCCAGCGAATCCTTGCCCGCCTGATAGTTTGGCGCCATCAGGAAAACACGCTTGAAACCCTTGTCTTGCGCATACTTCCCGAGCACCGCGTGCACTTGGTCATTCTGATAAGACGTCACGAAAAAGTTTGAGTTGCATTGCTTACCAGCGAAATTCGACGATCCCGCATTGGGGCTGATCAAAATCGCCGTGCTGTCCGTCACCGGCTTGTGGATGGCTGCCAGCACGTTGGAGAAAATCGGCCCGACCACGAAGTTGACCTGATCGCGTTCCAGCAGGCCTTTGACTTTCGTAACCGCCACGTCGGGCTTCAATTCGTCGTCGACGAGCACGACCTCGGTCGCGACGCCGCCGAGCTTTCCGCCCAGCGTCTTGACCGCCAGATTGAAACCGTCGCGCACCTGATTGCCCAACACCGCCGATGGCCCCGACATCGTAACCATGATGCCGATCTTGAGCTTGTCCTGGGCATTGGCAACGCCCACCGACAGCACGAGCGCAGCCGACGCCACACCCAGACGAACACTACGCAACATGCAACCTGCTCCCACCATCGCCGCCCGGCCGCTGCCGACGCATTTGACCTCGGCGTCAATAAAGCGCCGCGTGGCCGCATCCTGCCGATCCCATCGGCGAAGTCAAATTGAATGCTCGGCTCGCAACGGCGCGTGTTGCATAGACGCGCAACTTAACGCATCGAAAATGGGCAACTACGGTAAAATCGGCGATTTCAATTCTGCGCGTTTAGATTTCACGACTGACGGCACCGACATGATTTTGGCGGCAACACCAGCCAGAAATCGAATATCGCCGCCAACAGCCAAACCTGACGCGGGAATTACACACCGAATTCCGCCTGTCGGGCCTAATCCGCAAACCGCAGCTAAGCAGCCGTGTCCGGCGCAGGTATGACGGCTGTGGCCTCGATCTCGACTTTCGCCCGCTCCTCGACCAACGCCGTAACCTGGACCGCGGTCATGACAGGATAGTGCCGGCCAAAGACCCGGCGGTACGCATCGCCGAGCGCTTTCGGCTGCGCCAGATACTCGGCTTTGCTGGTCAGATACCACGTCAGTCGCACCACGTGCTGCGGGCCCGCACCGGCTTCCGCCAGCACCGCGACGATATTGCGAAGAGCCTGCTCGGTCTGGATCACGAAGTCGTCGCTTTCGAACGTCTGCGCGGCCGTCCAGCCGATCTGACCGGCCACGAAGATCTGACGTCCCGTGGCATCGATGCCATTCGAATACCCCTTGGCTGGCGACCAACCGGCAGGCTGCAATACTTTGTGCATCCGCTATTCTCCTCTAGCCGTCGTTTGAGCGCGCAGTCGGAAGCGCTGCAGCTTACCGGTTTCTGTTTTGGGCAGCGTTTCGCAGAACACGATGACACGGGGATACTTGTAGGGCGCTATCGTCGCCTTGACGTGGTCCTGCAGGCGCAGTGCGCACGCATCATCCGCCCCCACACCTCGCTTCAACACGACGTGTGCGCATACGATGTTGCCGCGCTCGGCATCGGGTGCAGCGACCACGGCGCACTCGGCGACGTCGTCATGGCTGAGCAATGCCGCTTCGACCTCCGGCCCGGCAATGTTGTAACCAGACGAGACGATCATGTCGTCGGCGCGCGCGACGAAGTGATAGACCCCTCGGCTGTCCCGAATGAACGTGTCACCGGTGATGTTCCAGCCGTTTTGCACATAGACCGCTTGCCTGATGTCGGAGAGGTAACGACATCCCGTCGGCCCGCGCACCGCCAAAAGGCCCGGAGTGCCGTCGGGAACGACATTGCCTGCAGCATCGACGATGCGCGCTTCGTAGCCTCCAACCGGCTTGCCCGTCGCGCCGGGTGCCGCGTCATCGAGCCGATTGGACATGAAGATGTGCAACAATTCCGTCGACCCGATCCCATCCAGAATGGGTTTACCGGTCTTGCGCATCCAATCCTCATACACCGGCGGGGGCAGCGTCTCGCCCGCCGATACCGCGACGCGCAAGGACGACAGATCGGCACCGCGATCCATCGCCGACAGCATCGCGCGATAGGCGGTCGGCGACGTGAAGGCGATCGTCGCTTTGTAAGTCTCGATGATCTTGATCATGTTTGGCGGCGATGCATTCTCGAGCAGCGTCGCGGTGGCGCCGAACCGAAGCGGGAAAATCGCCAACCCGCCTAGTCCGAACGTGAACGCCAACGGCGGTGATCCGACGAACACATCATCCGGTGTCACGCCAAGCACTTCACGCGCGTAGCCGTCCGCGACGATCAGCAGATCGCGATGGAAATGCATGGTCGCCTTGGGTTCGCCGGTCGTGCCCGACGTGAAGCCCAAAAGCGCCACGTCGTCGCGGCCGGTACGCACCGCTTGGAAAGTCACCGGTTTGTCGAGCGCGATCCGGTCGAGTTCGGCATCGTGGTTTGAACTTCCGTCGAAGTCGACCACGCGCTTCAGAAAGCGGCTGTTTGCTGCGCATTCCACGATATCGTCGAGCAGACGGCTGTCGCAGAGCGCAAGCCCGATCTCCGCCTTGTCGACGATCTTGGTCAACTCTGTCACCCGCAACATCGGCATGGTGTTGACGGCGACGCCGCCGGCTTTCGTCACAGCCAACCATGCGGCGACGAACGCGGGATTGTTGCCGGAGCGAAGCAACACGCGATTGCCGGGTTGCAGCCCGAAGTCGTCGACCAGCGCATGCGCCAACCGGTTCGACCAATCCGCCAGTTCCTTGTACGTGCGGCGGCGGCCGTTGCCGATCAGCGCCGTACGGTCGCCGAAACCCCGCTCGACCATGCGATCGGTCAACTCGACGGCCGCATTGAGATAGGGCGGATATTGGAACTCCGCTCGACGCAGATCGAGCAGCGGCCACTGATCCGTCGGAGGCAATCGATCCCGCGTGAAGGTGTCGACGTGGCCACTCGGACCGAGCACGCCCGCATCGGAAACTTCGTTGACGCCTACAGGCTTGGCCGTGCGCGCATGCGTGAACCACTTCTGAAACAAGCTGGTCATGCGGTGTCTCCTTCGCCGGTCGGGTGCGTTCTGCGCGTAAGCATCCCGATGAGGACGCCAGCATCGTCGACGGCGATGTCGGCGAGGGCCTCGTCGACCCAGCGTTCGTGAGCGTCGGCCATGACACGAAACGATTGTCGCCCGCGTGACGTGAGGCTCACCACGAACGACCGGCGATCGCTTGCCGCCTGCATCCGTTGCACCAGGCCGTCGCCGACCAAGCGATCGACGATCACCGTCGCGTTGCCGTTGGACACCAGCAATTGCTGTGACAGCACCGTCATCGGCATACCGCATGCAGGCGAGGCTTCGGCGTGCCGGTAAAGCGCCGCCATCACGTCGAACCGCGGCAACGTACTGTCGAACTCGACGCGCAGGCGCTCGCGCAAAGTTGCTTCGACCCGCCGCGTCGTCCGCAACAGGCGCAGCCAAAGCCGCAAGCGCTGCTTTGCCGACACACTCTCTCGATCCTTTAGGCTGACGCGCTTCGTGACCGCTCTCATATTTCACCCCCCGCGACGGCGATGGCTTGCCCCGTCACCGAACGCGCTGCCGGCGAGCACAACCAACGCACCGCATCAGCCACCTCGTCCGGCTCGATCAGGCGTCGCTGCGGATTGCCTGTCAGCACTTCGGCAGTCGCGGCCTCGGCACTCCGCCCGGTCTTGGCGACGATGGTGGCGATGGTCTTTTCGAACAGCGGCGTCGATGCGAAGCCCGGACACACGGCATTCGCCGTCAACGGCGTGGTCGCGTATTCGGCGGCCAGCGCTCGCACCAAGCCCATCACGCCATGCTTTGCCGCCACATAGGGCGCGACGTAGGCGTACCCCTTCACGCCGGCGGTCGACGCGATGCAGACGATGCGCCGGATATCGTTTGCGCCCGCTTTCGGCCTGAGGAGATCGGGCAAGCACGCGCGGATCGTCAAGAACGTGCCGGTCAAGTTGACATCGAGGGCTGCCTGCCACTGCGGGAGACCGGTGCGGGCGAAGGGCGCGCTGTCGGCAGCGCCTGCATTCGCAATCACGATGTCGACCGGGCCGAAAGTATTGCGTGCGTTGGACGCAAGCCGTAGGCACGCATCCTCACTCGTGACGTCGGCGGCACACGCGAATGCGCGCGGCAGCGTGTCAGCGATTGCCTGCAAGGGTTCGAGGCGGCGGCCGGCCAGCGTCAACGCTGCGCCCTCGATGGCGAGGGCTCGTGCGATTGCGGCACCGATGCCTGAACCACCACCCGTCACAACAGCGTGCTTGCCGTCGAGCGCACCCATCACACTTTGCCCTTATTTACGCTCGTTTCCGGTCGTGCGATCAGACGCTGCAACTGATCGCGCCCGGCTTCGTACGGACGTGGCCAAGCGACATCGGCGTAGCCCTGTCGCGCCGCCGCGTGCAGCGTCCAATAAGGGTCAGCCAAATGCGGACGGGCGAGACAACAGAGATCGGCACGCCCAGCCATCAGGATGGAATTGACGTGATCGGGTTCGGTGATGTTGCCCACCGCCATCGTCGCGATGCGGGCCTCGTTGCGCACGCGATCGGAAAATGGCGTCTGAAACATGCGACCATAAACCGGCTGCGCTGCAGTCGTTGTCTGCCCTGCCGACACGTCGACGATGTCGGCACCAGCGTCGCGGAAGGCGGCTGCGATCGCGACCGCTTCAGCCGGTTCGACACCATCGCTTCCGATCCAGTCGTGCGCGGAAATACGCACGGACATTGGCCTCTCGCGTGGCCAGACCGCGCGGATGGCTTCGAAAACCTCGAGCGGAAAACGCAGTCGGTTGACCAGACTGCCGCCGTACTCGTCCGTGCGCCGATTGCTGATCGGAGTGATGAAAGCCGACAACAGATAACCGTGCGCACAATGGAGTTCGAGCATATCGAACCCCGCCGCGATGGCGCGTTCGGCTGCGGCGACGAAATCGGCGCGCACCCGGTCCATGTCGGCCCGCGTCATCGCACGCGGGACTTGGTTGGCTTCGGACCACGCGACGCCCGACGCCGATAGCAGCGGCCAATTGCCGGCCGCCAACGGCGCATCCATTTCCTCCCAGCCGAGTTGTGTCGATCCCTTCGCGCCGGCATGGCCGAGTTGCAAGGCGATCTTGGCTACACTTTCCGCATGAACGAAATCGACGATGCGCTTCCACGCCGCCGTGTGCTCGTCGGTGTACATGCCCGTGCAGCCGGGCGTGATGCGAGCATCTGGTGAGACGCAGGTCATTTCGGTGATCAACAATCCAGCGCCGCCCTTGGCGCGTTCGCCGTAGTGCACCAGATGCCAATCGCCGGGTATGCCCTCGAACGCGCGATATTGCGCCATGGGCGACACGACGATGCGATTGACGAGATCCAGTTCGCGCAGCCGGAACGGTACGAACATCGGCGGGCGCGGACCCGACGGCACGCCGCCCGTAGCTTTCTCGAACCAAAGTTCAGCGCTCGCGAGCCAGGCTGGATCGCGCTCGCGCAGGTTCTCGTGACTGATGCGCTGCGACCGCGTCAACAATGCATAATTGAACTGCACGGGATCGAGATGCAGATAGCGTTCGACCTCCTCGAACCATTCGGTCGAATTGCGCGCCGCGTTCTGCAGCTTGAGAACTTCGAGACGCCGGTCGGCCTCGTAGCGCTGAAACGCCTGCGCAAGTGTTGGCTCCTGGCCCACGTAATCGGCCAGCGCGATTGCACTCTCGAGCGCCAGCTTGGTGCCGGACCCGACGGAAAAATGCGCCGTTGCCGCCGCATCGCCCATCAACACCACGTTGCCATCCGACCAACGCTCGCACAGCACACGATTGAAATTCAGCCAAGCCGAGCCGCGCAGATGCCGCGCATTACTCATCAACCCATTGCCGCCCAACACACGCGCGAAGATTTTCTCCAGCGCAGAAATAGCGGCATCGGTCGACATGTGGTCGAACCCCAGCCCACGCCACGTCGCCTCCGAGCATTCGACGATGAACGTCGCCGTTTCCGGCTCGAACTGATAGGCATGCGCCCAGATCCAACCGGCGGACGTCTGCTCGAACACGAACGTGAAGGCATCGGCAAAGGTCTGCTTGGTGCCGAGCCACAGATATTTGCAGGCGCGCACTTGAATATCGGGCTTGAAGACTTCGGCGGCGGCCGTCCGAACTTTCGAATTGACGCCGTCGGCTGCAACGACGAGATCGAAATCGCGATAGGCGTCGATGCCCGCGAACTCGGTTTCAAAAACCAATTCAACGCCGAGCGCGCGCGCCCGATTTTGCAGGATGGTGAGGAGTGTGCGCCGGCCGATGCCGCAGAAACCGTGCCCGCCGGACCGCTGTACGGTGCCGCGATAGTGAACGGCGATGTCGTCCCAATAGGCGAAATGCCTGCGGATCTCGGCCGCGCTCTCGGCGTCGTTGTCGGCGAGGTGCGTCAGCGTTTCGTCGGAAAGCACCACGCCCCAACCGAACGTGTCGTACGGCTTGTTGCGTTCGACGACCACCACATCATGACGGGGGTCGCGCAACTTCATCAGGATCGCAAAATACAATCCAGCAGGTCCGCCACCAAGACAAGCGATGCGCATCTGGCTCTCCATCGGTGATCGATGGAGAGCTTACGCCGTGGCCCGCAGATACTTCAAGCCTAAAATAAATCGATCAAGATGTCGTCTTGCCCGACAGTCCGCGTACGGCAAGGCGATTGATGCGCGCGACGAAAGCCGCGGGATCGTCGGGAACGTCGCCATCCAGAATACGCGCCTGATCGAACAGCAAATCAGCCAGATCGGACACGTCCGCGTCGCGACCGCCAGCCTTGGCATCCGCAATCGCGCGCACGAGCGTATGCCGCGTATTGATCTCGAGTATGGGCTTGGCACCGGTGCCGCGATCCTGCCGCGCCAACAGTCGCTCGAGTTCACGGTCGGGTCCGTTGCCTTCGGCAACCAGACACGACGCGCTTTCGGTCAATCGCTGCGACGCGCGCACCGCCGAAACTTTGTCGCCGAGCACAGCCTTGACGGCAGCAATAGTCACCGCCTCATCGACCGGTCCCGGTTTCTTGTCCTCACTCGTCGCATCCTCGAGCAGCGCCACGTCACCGAAATCGACATCACCCTGACTCAGCGACTTCAGCGGCTTGCCGTCGAAGGTGTGCGGCATCGAGGTCCAGAAGGCGTCGACGTGATCGGCCAATAGCAACACTTCCACGCCACGTGCGCGAGCCGCTTCCAGCTTCGGACTCGACTTGATGCGATCGAAATGATCGCCGGTGAGATAATAGATCGCGGACTGCCCCGGCCTGAAGTCGGCCACGTAATCCTTGAGCGTGCGCGTCCCCGCATCCGTCGACGCGTCCTTTGTCGTGCGGAACCGTGCGAGGTTGAGCAACTGCGCGCGCCGCTCGTGATCTTCGTAGATGCCTTCCTTCAGCACGCTGCCGAACGCCGCCCACACCTGAGCAAATTTCTCGGGCTGCTTCGACGCCAGTGTCTCGATTTCCGACACCACGCGGCCCGTCACCGCCTTGCGGATCTGCGCCACCTGCGCGTTGTTCTGCAGCATCTCGCGGCTGATGTTGAGCGGCAGATCTTCACTGTCCACAACGCCTCGGATGAAGCGCAGATAGGGCGGCAGAAGCTCGGCGGCGTCGCTGATGAAGACGCGGCGCACATAGAGTTTGACGCGTCCCTTGCGGCCGGGATCGTAGAGATCGAACGGCGGGGTCGAGGGCGCAAACAGCAGCACGGCGTACGATTGCCGGCCCTCGGCTTTGTAGTGCAGCGTCATCGCCGGTTCATCGAATGCATTGGCGATGCTGCGATAGGCCTGCGTGTAATCTTCAGCCTTCAATTCCGATTTCGACCGCTGCCAGATGGCGCTGGCGGTGTTGATCTGTTTGTCGTCGGCGGGCTTGTCGTCCTCGCCCGATGCCGCAGGCACCAGCATGATCGGGAACAGAATGTGATCGGAGTAGGTGTGCACCAGCCGCTCGATCTCATAATCTTCCAGATAATTTTTCGCGTCGTCCTTGAGATGGAGAACCACTTCGGTGCCGCGCGGCATCCGCGCTTTTGCAGCGTCGGACGCTGGCGTAAGTTCGAAGCCTGCGCCGCCCTTCGAGATCCAAGACCAGGCGTCGCCCGTGCCGGCTTTGCGGCTGGTCACCACGATGTTGTCGGCGACCATGAACGCCGAATAGAAGCCGACGCCGAACTGTCCGATCAGGCCGCTGCCATCCTTGGCTTCAGCTAATCGGTTCATGAAGGCGCGCGTGCCCGAGCGAGCGATCGTGCCGAGATTGTCGATGAGTTCCTGACGATCCATGCCGATCCCGTTGTCGGCGATCGTGAGCGTGCCCGCTGTTTTGTCCGCCTGCACGCGAATGGCAAGGTGCGTATCGCCGACCGTGAGGTCGGGACTGGAAATTGCTTCGTAACGCAGCTTGTCGCAGGCGTCGGACGCGTTCGAAATCAATTCACGCAGAAAGATGTCGCGCTCGGAGTAGACGGAGTGCACCATCATGTGCAGCAGTTCGGCGACTTCGGCCTGGAAATGATGGCTTTCGGCGGTTTTGGCTGCCGGTTCGGAGGTCGGTGTATCGGTCATGATCTGCTCGCATGAATTAGCCAGACCGCTGCATATAGCGCAGGGATACGAACGGGCAAGTGTCGGCATGGGTGCCGGGGCAATCGCCGGCTGGCAATCACCGGCTATTCTGCGGCGGCGGCTTCCGAACGAACGCTGGCCTGTGTCAGCGCCGCCCGCAGCGCCGCAACCTTTACCGGCTTGCGCAGGAGCCCATGGCCGGCGTCGCGCACCATGCGCTGCACTTCGACGGAATTATCGGCAGTTATGACGAGCGCCGGCACGGCGGTCCCGAGGATGCCACGCACCGCAGCGATCGCGTCCATGCCGGTTTCGTCGTCGAGATGATAATCGGCCAGCACGATGTCGGGCGCGCGGGACGCTGCGGCGAGCACTTGGCGCGCATCCGCACTGCCGTCGGCGGTCAGCACGTCGCAGTGCCACCCGGTCAACAAGGTGCGCATGCCCTCCCGGATCGCCGCGTCGTTGTCGATGCAGAGAACCGTCAGGCCGGACAGCCGCGCGGTGTGCATCTCGGCGGCGGTCGGCGCGACGGCCCTGATCACGCCCTGCGGCGCCAGCGGAACGGCGACCGAAAACAGCGACCCGCGCCCGACGACCGACGACAAACTGATGCGATGATCGAGCACCTTGCTGATGCGCTCGACGATCGACAGCCCAAGACCGAGCCCGTGCACGGACGCCGCCGTTGCCTGCACACGCTGGAACTCCTTGAATATCAGCCCTTGCTGGTCGGGCGCGATGCCGGGCCCGGTGTCCAGCACCTGCAAGCGCAAACCGTCGCGTCCACGCCGGACACCGATCAGCACACGTCCGGACGGCGTGTACTTGATCGCATTCGAAACCAGATTTTGCATCAACCGCGGCAGCAGCCGACGATCCGACCGGATCCACGCCCGCGACGGCACGATGCGCAATTCGAGCCCGCGCTCACGGGCCTGCGGTTCGAATTCGACACGCAGCCGCTCGAGCACTTCGGCAACCGGCATGACGACAATCTCCGCATCCATGCGGCTGGTGCCCAAGCGTGCAATCTCGATAAGCGCGCCGAGAATTTCCTCGACCGCGTTCAGTGACTGATCGATTTTGGCAGCGATGACGCGACTGGGATCGCGGCTCTCATGCTCGACGAGGCTCGACGCATAGAGGCGGGCGGCATTCAACGGCTGCAGAATGTCATGGCTGGCAGCCGCGAGAAATCGCGTCTTGTCGAGGCTGGCGGCGTCGGCTTCGGCCTTGGCTTCGGCCAGCGCGCTGTTGGCGGCGCTGAGTTCGGCTGTGCGCGCCACCACCCGTCGCTCCAGCGTCTCGTTGGCGCGCGCCAGCGCGTCGGCGGCCTCGGTTCGTTCGGTAATGTCGGCGTAAGTGGTCACGATGCCGCCTTGCGGCATGCCGGACGTGCGGATTTCGAGAATGCGACGGCCCTGCTGCAGATGCTCGATGAAGGTCTCTTTCTTCACTGCCAGCCGGACCAGCCGGTCGGCGACCAGATCGTCGATCGGCCCGGCACCCAGATCGCCGCGTTCGGCACAGAAGCGGAGCACCCGATCCAGCGGCACACCTATGCGGCCGAAATCGGCAGGCAGATCCAGCAATTCACGAAACTGCCGGTTCCAGCAGACAAGTCGCATATCCTTGTCGAACACCGACAGGCCGTGGCGCACCTGATCGAGCGCCGATTGCAACAGATCCCGATTGTATTGCAGCGCTTCAGACGCATCGTCGAGCAATCGCATCGCCGAGTGCGGCGCCATGGTGCCTCGTCGCAGCAGCAGCGAAAGCACCAGCCGCGCAGATGCGGCGCCGATGGCGCTGGTCAACAAATGCTCGGTAAATCGCACGATTTGCAGATCGGCTTCGGCATGCGGCGTGGCCGGCATGTTGCGGCTCTGCCGATAATCGGAAAACGACCGCGCAGCGCGCTCCGCACCAAGGTAGCGCGCCACCGTCGCCTCGAGATCGGATACCGTGATGGACGTCCGCCACAGCCGGAACGACGGCGTCAACAACGGCCTTGGCGTGGCATCGACCACGAACAGATGGGCCTGCATCCGCTCCACCGGTTCCGGCGGTCGGTGCAGCGACACCGCCGCATAGGCAAAGCAGTTGGCGAGCAAACTCCACACCACGCCATTGGTCAGCGGGTCGACGGGCAGATAGAACAGGGCTTGCGGCGCCAGGAATGCGAGCCCGAACGGTCCGTTGCGCAACACCTGCGCGTCGAGCAATCCTGCTTCGGTGAACCACGGCATGACGAGCGTATAGCTCCACACCACGATGCCTGCCGTCATGCCGGCGATAGCGCCGCGCGCGGTTGCCTTGCGCCAGATCAGACCGAAAAAAAAGGCCGGCGCGAGTTGCGCGATGCCCGCGAACGAGACAAGGCCGATCGAGGCCAGGCCATTGTTCGCGCCCAGCAGCCGATAGAAGCCGTAGCCGAGGAATATGATGGCGAAGATCGCCGCGCGGCGAATTGCCAGCAGCCAACCCACCATGTCGGATTGATCGGCCGCGTTACCATAGCGACTGCGCAGCAGAATGGGCGCCACCAGCCCGTTGCAGACCATCAGCGCCAGCGCGACCGAGTCGACGATCACCATCGCGGTGGCAGCCGACAACCCGCCGACGAAGGCGATCATCGTCATCAGCTCGGCACCCGCCTTGAGCGGCAACGCGAGCACGAACGTGTCAGGCGAAAACGCGCCTCGCGGCAACGTGGCAAGCCCGGCCACAGCGATGGGAATGACGAACAGATTGATGGCGACCAGATACAGCGGAAAAAGCCACGACGCCCGGCGGATTTCCGCTTCCGATTTGTTCTCGACGACGATGACGTGAAACTGGCGCGGCAGCAGCAGAACCGCGATAAAACTGAGCCCCGTGACCGTCACCCAGAACGAGGTATTGAACGGATGCTGGAACAGCGCCCGAATGTCCGCGCCGCTGTCGAGCCGTGTGTAGATGGTCCACGGATCACTCGCGAAATCGCCGAACGCGGAAAACAGAATGAAGGTGCCGACCGCCAGGAACGCCGCGAGCTTGACGACGGATTCGGCCGCGATCGCCAGCATCAGCCCATGCTGATGTTCGGTGGCGTCGGCATGCCGCGTGCCGAATAAGATTGCAAATAGCGCCATGGCGCTTGCCACGATCAACGCGGTGTCGACCGGCAGAGCCAGCTTGGACACCACCGATGCGCCAAGCACCGTTTCGACCGACAGCGCCACCGCCTTGAGCTGCAGAGCGATGTAAGGCAACGAACTCAGCACCGCGATGATGGTGACGACTGCCGCGACGGACTGGCTCTTGCCGTGCCGGGCCGCCAGGAAATCAGCGACCGACGTAATATTTTGACTTTTGGCCAACCGCACGATGCGCCGGATCAACGGCCCGCAGAACAGGAAGCAGATGATCGCGCCCAGATACACCGGAAAGAAATCGTAGCCGGTGGAGGCCGCGAGCCCGACGCTGCCGTAGAAAGTCCATGACGTGCAATACACCGCGATCGACAGCGCGTAGATCAGCGGCCGGCTCTTGTTGCCCTGTCGCGCGGACGGCAAGCGATCGCCGACCCAGGCGATCAGAAACAACACGCCGACGTAAGCGAATGCCAATCCGACGAGTGTCGGGCCTTCGATCATGCGCCTGATGATCCCTTTTTGTTCCCATTAACGAGGGCTGATCATATCGCAAAATCTATGCACCGTCGCCCGCGACCTTTGGATCGACACGGCGTCGACGAAGTTCGACGCCTGCGCGCTCAGGGTTGCCAACGATGCAGGGCGTGTGGCCAATGGCAAATGTGAAACCTCGAACGGGACGCCTGTGGTGACGACATCAACTGCCTTTTCGCTGGCCGGAAAAACAGCGCTCGTGACCGGCGCCTCGTCGGGTCTCGGCGCGCACTTTGCTCGCGTGCTTGCGGCTGCGGGCGCCAAAGTCGTTTTGGCGGCCCGCCGCCTCGACCGGCTCGAAGCGCTGGCGGGTGAACTCAATTCAAGCGGCGGAACCGCGCACGCAGTCGTGCTCGACGTGACACAGCCGCCTTCGATCACGACCGCATTCGATGCCGGCGAAGCCGCTCTGGGACCGATCTCCATCCTCGTCAACAATGCCGGCGTGCCCTCGCACTCGCCGTTCCTGAAAGTGTCGGCGTCGGAATGGCGCGACACGCTTGCCGTCAACCTCGATGGTGTGTTCGCGGTCGGTCAACAGGCGGCCGAACGGATGGCTAAGCGCGGCGCAGGCGGCACCATCGTCAATATCGCGTCGATCATGGGGTTCGCCAACGCCAAGACGTTGTCGCCGTACTGCGCCTCGAAGGCTGCCGTCATCAGCCTCACCAAATCGATGGCGCTCGAGCTTGCGCGCGATCGCATCCGCGTCAATGCCATCGCACCCGGATATTTTTCCACCGAGATCAACGCCGGGTTCACCGAGACGGAACCGGGCAAGAAGATGGTGGCGCGCATTCCGATGCGGCGCTTCGGAAACTTGCCGGATCTCGACGGCCCACTGCTGCTGCTGGCGTCCGACGCAGGACGCTTCATGACCGGCAGCGTTATCACCGTCGATGGCGGACAATTGCTGGTCGGTGTCTGAGTGTCGTCACCGCAACAAAAACATCGTTGCAGCATCATCTTCTGAAGGGGATTACAAATGGCCAACACGATCGATCTCGAGAACCGCATCGCAGTCGTCACCGGCGGCGCGCAAGGCATCGGCCGGGCCGTGACCGAGCGCTTCCTGGCGTCGGGCGCCAAAGTGGCGATCTGGGATCACGACATCGCGTTGGCTGAAAAAACGGCCGCGTCCCTCGGCAAAAGCGTCACCGCTGTAAGCTGCGACGTGACGCAACCAGCATCGGTACAGGCGGCACGAGAGGCTACGATCAAGGTATTCGGCCGCGTCGACATCCTCGTCAATAACGCTGGAATAACGGGGCCGAATGGTCCGGTTTGGGACCTGAAGCTTGCCGACTGGCAACGCGTGTTCGCCGTCAACGTGGACGGACCGTTCAACTGTTGCGCAGCCCTCGTGCCCGGCATGATCGCGCAGAACTACGGCCGCATCGTCAACATCGCCTCCGTCGCCGGCAAGGAGGGCAACCCGAATGCGTCGGCCTATTCGGCGTCGAAGGCGGCTGTGATCGGGCTCACCAAATCGCTCGGTAAGGAGCTCGCAAGCTACGACATTTCGGTCAACGCAGTGGCACCGGCAGCCGCAAAAACCGCGATCTTCGATCAGATGACGCAGCAGCACATCGACTACATGCTGTCGAAAATCCCGCGTGCCCGCTTCGTGACCGTCGACGAAATCGCCGCTCTGGTGGCGTTCGCGGCGTCGGCCGATTGCTCGTTCACGACCGGACAGGTGCTGGATATTTCGGGTGGCCGCGCCACGTATTGAGCGAACGGATTGAACCGACTGGTGTCGGCGGTGTTTCCCGCTTCGCGAGCAGCGAACACCACCGGAGTTGACCATGTCCGCCATCACGACTTTGCCCAGCTTTGCACTTTCGCGCCGCGGCTTGTTGCGGGTAAGTGCGGCTGGGCTGACGATCCCGGCATTTCCCCGGCTGCTGTCGGCCGCCGACACACCGCGCGAACCGATCGACATTGGTTCGGTTGAAGACGGCAAAGTCGCCATGCCCGCCATCAGCAATGTCGCCACCGAACCCGCGCAAACGCCGTCCGAACCGCCGCTGTCCCGCGACAAGCGCGTTGGTTTTGCGGTGGTCGGCCTCGGCCGGTTGACACTCGAGGAGATCGTCCCGGCCTTCGGCGAATCGAAGAAAGCAAAACTCGTCGCACTGGTGTCGGGATCGGCAGAGAAGATGAAAGCTGTCGGCGATGCCCACGACATCAAGCCGGAAGCGCGATACACGTACGACCAGTTCGATCGCATCGCAGCCAACCCCGACGTGCACGTTGTCTACATCGTTCTGCCGAATGCGCTGCACCACGAGTTCACATTACGCGCGGCTGCCGCGAAAAAACACGTGCTGTGCGAGAAGCCGATGGCGGTGTCGTCGCTCGAGGCGCACGAGATGGTGACCGCCTGCGCGACCGCCAACGTCAAGCTGATGATCGCCTATCGCTGCCAGTATGAAAAGGCCAACCGGCACCTCGCGGAGTTGGCGGCCACGGAAAAGCATGGCCCTCTCAAACTCGTCGAAGCGGTCAATGCTCAAAACCAGGGCGATCCCGCGCAATGGCGCCTGAAGAAAGCTTTGGCGGGCGGGGGATCGTTGCCCGACATCGGGCTTTACTGCCTCAACACCGTCCGCGCATTGACGCGCGAAGAGCCAATCGAAATAGAGGCGAGGGCCTGGTCGACACCGAACGATCCGCGCTTCACCGAAGTGGAAGAAGCAGTGACGTGGCTGATGCGCTTCCCATCTGGCGTTCAGGCGACTTGTGCCACTCACTACGGCGTGCACAAAGCGCAGACGATGATCGCCCATACACCTGGCGCGTCGATGCTGCTCGAAAACGCCTTCGCCTATCGTGGCCAGCGCCTGAAGATTTCGCGCACCGAAAATGGCAAGGATATCGAAGAAACGTCCCAGATCCGCGCCATGAACCAGTTCGCGCTCGAACTTGATCATATGGCGGATTGTGTTCTCACCGGCCGCACGCCCCGGACGCCGGGTGAAGAAGGCCTGCAGGATCAACTGCTGATGGAGGCGATCTATCGATCTGCAGCGGAGGAGACGTCCATCGCTTTGCCGCCCAGCGATCGCCCCGATGCCTTTCGCGGACCGCAACTCGATGCCAACACGTGAGGATACGCAATGCCTGTTTCTGCGCTTGAAGATTTTGCCATCAGCCGCCGCTGGCCCGCGCTCTATCCCGATCGCCTCCAGTTGTATTCGCTGAATACGCCGAATGGCGTGAAGGTCTCGATCATGCTCGAGGAGACCGGACTGCCGTATGAGGCGCACTTGGTCGACATCATGCAGAATGAGAGCCATTTGCCGGAGTTTCTGGCGCTCAACCCGAACGGCAAGATACCCGTGATCATAGATCCCCGCGGCCCCGATGGTGAGCCGATCGGACTGTTCGAGTCGGGGGCGATCCTGTTCTACCTGGCCGAAAAGACCGGCCAGTTCATGCCGGCAGACGCGCGCGGCCGTTACGAAACGCTGCAGTGGGTGTTTTTCCAGATGGGGGCGATCGGGCCGATGTTCGGCCAGGTCGGATTTTTCCATAAATTCGCCGGCAAAGACTATGAGGACAAGCGTCCACTAGAGCGCTATCGGACGGAATCGCAGCGCCTGCTCGGCGTCATGGAGACGCGGCTTGAAGGACGGCCGTGGATCATGGGCGAGAGCTACACGATTGCTGATATATCGATGCTCGGTTGGGTGCGTAATCTTATTGGCTTTTACGGCGCGCGCGATCTCGTCGAATTCGACAAATACCACCGCGTGGCTGAGTGGCTGCAGCGCGGGCTCGACCGTCCCGCAGTCCAGCGCGGCCTCGAGATCCCGAAACGGCCCGCGTCCACGACCTGATCTGCGTTGCAATACACGCTAGATCTGTCTCGACACCCACGCGCGCTTTGCCTAAACGGGATCCAGCCAGTCTTTTTGCCGAGGATCCCCGACATGTCGTCCAACGATACTTTCAAAGCTCTGCTCGTCACCAAAGGCGAAAGCGGCCAAAATGTTGCGTGGACAGATTTGACGCTGGCCGATCTGATGGAAGGTGACGTGACGGTCGCCGTCAGCCACTCCACGATCAACTACAAGGACGGGCTCGCGGTCACCGGCAAATCGCCGGTCATCAGACGCTTTCCGATGATCCCCGGCATCGACCTCGCAGGCACTGTCACGGCTTCCGACAGTACAGACTTCAAGCCCGGCGATCAGGTCGTGTTGAACGGCTGGGGCGTGGGCGAAACGCACATGGGCGGATACGCCGGCATGGCGCGCCTGAAGAGCGGATGGCTGATCGCCAAGCCCGCCGACCTCACGCCCGCCGAGACGATGGCGATCGGCACGGCCGGCTACACGGCGATGCTGGCTGTATTGGCGCTGGAGGCGCATGGCGTCACCCCCGACAAGGGCCCGGTGCTGGTCACGGGAGCCGCCGGTGGCGTTGGTAGCGTCGCCATCGCGCTGCTGTCGAAGGCGGGTTATCGCGTGATGGCGTCGACCGGCCGACCTGCCGAAAGCGACTATCTCAAGAGCCTGGGCGCTGCCGAGATCATCGACCGCGCGGAGTTGTCGGGTACGCCGCGCGCGCTCGGCAAGGAACGTTGGGCGGCCGCGATCGACAGCGTCGGCTCGGCCACGTTGGCCAATGTGATTTCACAAACAATGTACGGCGGCACGGTCGCTGCCTGTGGTCTGGCGCAGGGGATGGACCTGCCGGGCTCCGTCGCGCCCTTCATTTTGCGCGGCGTTACGCTTGCAGGTATCGACAGCGTGATGGCGCCCAAGGCGAAGCGGGTTGCGGCGTGGCAACGGCTAGCCGCCGATCTCGATCGCAGCAAGCTCGCAGCGCTGACGACGACGCATCCAGTGGCGATGATACAGGAGCTCGCGCCACAAATTCTGGCTGGGCAATTACGCGGCCGCGTCGTGCTGGAAATCTAACGCACGTCAACCGCAACGCGACGGTTGGTGCGAGTCCGCCGGCGGCGTGTCGGAGTCAGGTGTTCGCCGTACGCAGCACGCGAGCGGCGTGCTTCAGATCGGGGAAGTCCACGCCGTCGGTGAACGTCGCGTAAAGCTCGGCCAGATACGCGTGCGTGGGTCCAAAGCGCACCGAAGTCTCGACCATGCGTGCAAGCATCGTCGCCGCTCGCAACACTTCCGTTTGCGCCGACTGCGCCTTGGCGATCACCAACGCGCGCTCGACATCGGCAAGCGCCGCCTCGGGCTCCTTGCGGGCGATTAAGATTTTTGCCCGCAACCGATGTAACGCGGGAAGTGTCTCAAAGCCGCTTGTGATGGTGGCGGCGTGCAGCCCGGCATCGACTTGAGCAATGGCTTCCGCGTGCCGCCCGACGCTGCTGTAGGCCACTCCCAACAGCCCCAGTTGAGCCGGCCGGAACATGAAGGTGCCACGCGCTTCCGCCTGCTCCAGCAATCGCCCCATCGTGCCGATCGCCGAAGCCGGATCGGCGTGCATCGTCAGCACCGCGCGATGGAACGTGACCCACAACAAATAGTCGGCCAGTTCATGCCGTCTGGCGTGCGAATAGGCCTCGTCGGTGACGGCCGTCGCAAGCGCCATATCGCCCATCTCGGTCGCAATGAACATTTGCCCGAGATAGGCAATCGCCAACGCGACCGGGTGCCCCTGCTGGCGCGCCATCGTCATTGCGTCCGCCGTCAATCGCCGCGCGCGTTCCTGGTGACCCAATGCAAACTCGGTTTTCGCTAGAAACGACGTCGCCACCACGTCGGCGCGGCAAAACAATCCGGCGTGCGCGTCGACGTCCGGGATATAATTTGCGAGCGCCCGCTCGAGACAAGTGCGCGCCTCGGGGAAGCGCCCCATGATGCACAGCGCCTGCCCCATCAGCACGGGATAGCCGCCATACCCCATCGTCAACGCGCTGTCGGCCCGTTGCGCCACATCCATGGCCTTTATCAGTTCCCCACGCCCGAAGTGGACGTTGAACAATCCCAGCAGCACATGAATCTGTTCCATGCTCGAACGCGCCAGATGCAGATGATCGCTCGCCTGCTTGAACGCGGCGAGGCCATCGTCCGAGGCATAGCCATCGCGCGCCATGAGGGCCGGGCCGAGGTTCATGTTGAGGTCGAACACGAGCAGCGCTCGGTAGGATTTCGTCGCATCGACGTCTGCGGCGCCGCGTATTGCCGCAAGCCCCAGCTCGAAATAATTGACCGCCTCGACGACCGATCCGCGAGCGCCGGATGCTTTGCCTGCGGCCAGCCAGCACTCTGCCGCACGTAACGCCAGACCGGCGCGATCACAATGATAGGCGATGATTTCGGGTTGATCGGCCGACGACTCAGACGCCTGCGCTTCGAGCATCTCTACGATTCTGGTGTGCACATCGCGTTTGGCGACCGCGTCCAGGCTCCCATACGCTGCATCCTGGATCAGCCCGTGGCGAAACACATACGACGTACCCGCCACAACCGGCGCGGCGAGCACGATGTCGGCAGCCATCAGCGCGTGCAGCAGACGTTCGAACTCGGCCTCGTCGCCGCCCGAGAGTGTGACGCCGACATCATGGTCGAAGCGGCGGCCGAATGCCGACAAGATTTGCGCCAGCCGTTTCGCCGGCCCGAGCCGGCCGAGACGCACCTGCAGCACGCTGTGGAGGTCGGTCGGGATCTCCGGATGAGCGGCCGAATGCAGCCGATCCGTTGCGGCTGCACGGATGAATTCTTCCACATAGAGCGGCACGCCTTCCGACCGCTCGACCACACGCTGCAACTCGGTCGCCAACAGAACGTCCGCACCAGCGACCCCCGCCGCCAGCGCGGTCGCATCAGCCGGGTTCAATCGATGCGGCACGATCAGCGTCGTCGTCGGACTGTCGATCCAGGTTGGCTGGAAGGCGCGCAACGCCGTCACGATACACAAGACCCGTTGCGTTCCGCAGCGCTGGACGATCCCTTCGAGCACGGCCACCGACGTCGGATCGAACCACTGCGCGTCGTGGATGACGATCAGTACGGGCTTGACCTTGGCGAGGCCCGCGATGCCCTCCCAAAAAACATTCAGCAGAGCATTCCGTTGTTGCCGCGAACGGCGCAGATCGGACGGCGATTGGTCGGCGTCGCCCAACGATACCAACCCCTCGAGTAGCCCAGCCGGTGCGCGCCGGCTGGTGGTGTCGTCGAGCAGCTTTTGAATCTTCGCCTGCCGTCTGTCCTGCGGCTCGCCGCGCCGGACACCGGCGGCCTGATCGAGATGGAGCAACAGCGGATAAAGATCGGAATTGGTGTGCTGCGCCGACCCCTGAAACGTCAGCACGATCGCTTCATCGGCACGTGCACGACGTTCGAGTTCGAGTGCGAGCCGCGATTTGCCGATGCCGGATTCGCCCGACACCAACACGGCCCCGCCTTCCCCGTGCTTTGCCCGGTCCCAGCACTGCACGATGTGAGCGAGTTCATCGCGACGCCCGACCAGCGGTGTGCGCGCCGCACGCGTGCCTGTCGCACATGCCGCACAAGCAGACACTCCACTCGGCAACGGCCGCTGACAGCTAGGGCAAACCTTGTCAGGCATCAAAATCAACTTTTCGCTTCAGCATTTCCGTAATCGGTACCAATCGCCGAAGCAGAAATTGGATTAAAGCTGACCCTTATCGTATGCAGAGACACTGGCACAAGTTAAACCGTAAACGCACAATATTGCCGTGAAGCAGAAGCATTCAATTGTCGATTTCACGGCCTCTCGGTATTTCCTCCTGAGCGCCGGCTCGGTCCAAATCCTAGCTGATGACGCTGGCGCGGCGCAGGTCCGCAATCTCCGCTGCCGACATGCCGGCCGCCGCCAGAATGTCGTCGGTATGTTCACCCAGAGCGGGCGCTGGCCGAGCCGGCGGCACCGGCGCTGATGCAATCGCGAACGGCGCGGCGATTGTCTGCGGCATGCCGGGTATGGCCGTTTCGACCACCGCCCCGCTGGCCACTGCCTGCTCATCGTCCCGCAGATCCTGCAGCCGCCCGATCAGACCGACGGGAATACCGTGCGACTGCCATCGCAAGCGCCAGTGTGCCCAGTCGTGCGCGGCGAAAATCGAATCCAGGATCGCGACCAGCGCCGCCGAATTCTGCCGCCGCAGCGCGAGGTCGGCAAAACGCGGATCAAACTGCAGGTCCGGCTTCTCGATGGCACGGCAAAAATCCGGCCAGGTCTTGTCCTCGCGCACGATCGCCATCTGCATCCAGCGATCGTCGCGCGTGCGATATTGATTGGCGATGGCGCTGCGCGGCCGGTCGCGCGGCGGGCGCGGCGGCAGGTGCGAGCCGAGCAGGGCCGCCTGTGCCCCGACGCCATTCGCCCACAGCCCGTTGCCGATCAGCGAACTCGACACATGCTGACCTTGACCGTTTTTCTCACGTTGCCACAACGCCATCATGATGCCGGCCAGCAGGCTCATGCCCGACCCCCGATCACCTTGCCCGGGCATTGCCACACCCGGCGGCTGGCCTTCGTAGCGGTTGGCATCCAACAGGCCGGAGCGTGCGAAATACGCAGTCGAATCGAACCCCACCTGATTCACGTCCGGCCCGCGTTCGCCATAACCGGTAAATGATGCATAGATGAGCCGCTCGTTGACCGCGCGCACGTCCTCGTAGCCGATCTTGAGGCGCGCGCGAACCGGCAGCGGATAATTGGTGACCATGACGTCAACCGTTTCGATCAACCGATACAGCACGCGCTGGCCCTCGGGCGTTCGCAAATCAATGGCGATCGAGCGCTTCCCCCGGCTGTCCATCTCCCAGGGATAGTTGACCGGGCTCGGCGGATAGCTCGACAGCGACCGCATGTTGCGATTGGGATCGCCGGTGCCGGGTGGCTCGACCTTGATCACGTCGGCCCCGTAATCGGCCATCACCGTGGCCGCTACCGGTGCGGCGATGAACGATGCCACGTCCAACACGCGCAAGCCCGCCAGCGGGAGCGAGGAAACGGTAGCGCTCATCTCGATTGCCATGGCGATGAAGTCCCCCGGAACAGTGTCGTCGCACAACCGTTGTGCGCAACCGCCTCCGGGTCAAGGGGCTGATTGGTACGTTGCCGTGCTCGGCAGCTGTGCCAGCGCTCTTCCGATGTCGTCCTGGGCCTTGTGCCCAGGATCCAGCGTGCAGCGAACTCATGCCCTGAGTTGGAGGTTACCCTGGTTCCTACCCACAAGAATTGAAGCGCCCGCGCAAACGAGTTGACCGCCGAGGCGATTGATCCCAGCCGCAGGGCCTGTCATAGTCCCTCCGTTCCGAGGGGTGTTTCGGCCGTTCATGCGGTCGGGACTGAGATGGCCGAAGGCCGAACCCGTCGAACCTGATCCGGGTCATACCGGCGGAGGGACTGGAACCGCGTTGCCGCCTAATGTGTGCAGCGCTTGCGTTTCGGCTTCGCTACTCCCGGACAGTCACAGTTTTCCGACCGTGCGCCTGTCCCCCTAGGAGATGCCGATGACCATCCAGCCGAAAAACCTGCAGCCCGCGCCCCAAACCGTCACCACCGGCCCCATCACCGGGTCGCGCAAAGTGTATGCGGCCGTCGCAGGCCATGCTGACATCAAGGTGCCGTTTCGCGAGGTCGTGCTGACCGATGCAAACGAGCCGCCCGTCCGCATCTACGACCCTAGCGGCCCCTACACCGAGACCGACGCCAAGATCGACCTCAAGGCCGGCTTGAACCAAGTGCGCGGACCGTGGCTCGCCAAACGCGGTTTCGAAGCCATCACGCCGCGTGAAGTCAAACCGGAAGACAACGGCAATTTGCCCGCCGACAAGCTGGTGCCCGCCTGCCCGGCCGAGCGCAAAATCATCGCCGCCGGTTCAGCCAAGCATGTCACGCAATATGAATTCGCACGCGCGGGCATCATCACCGAAGAGATGATCTACGTGGCCCACCGTGAAAACCTCGCACGCGAAAAAGCCTTCGAAGGCGCGCGTGAGCGCATGGCTGACGGCGAGAGCTTCGGTGCAGCGGTGCCGGAATTCGTCACGCCTGAATTCGTTCGCGACGAGATCGCCCGCGGCCGCGCCATCATTCCAGCCAACATCAATCACCCCGAACTCGAGCCGATGGCCATCGGCCGTAACTTCCTCGTCAAGATCAACGCCAACATCGGCAACTCCGCGGTCACGTCGGGCGCCGCCGAAGAGGTCGAGAAGCTGGTGTGGGCGATCCGCTGGGGCGGCGACACCGTGATGGATCTCTCCACTGGGCGCAACATCCACAACATCCGCTCGTGGATCATGCGCAATTCGCCCGTGCCGATCGGCACGGTACCGATCTATCAAGCGCTCGAAAAAGTCGACGGCGATCCCGTCAAGCTGACCTGGGAAGTGTTCCGCGACACGCTGATCGAACAGGCCGAGCAGGGCGTCGACTATTTCACCATCCACGCCGGCGTGCGGCTGGCGTATGTGCCGCTGACCGCGAAACGCGTCACCGGCATCGTTTCGCGCGGCGGCTCGATCATGGCGCGCTGGTGCCTGGCCCATCATCAGGAAAGCTTCCTCTACACGCACTTCGACGAGATTTGCGACATCATGCGCAAGTACGACGTGTCGTTCTCCTTGGGCGACGGCTTGCGCCCCGGCTCCATCGCCGACGCCAACGACGCCGCACAGTTCGCCGAACTTGAAACACTCGGTGAACTCACCCATCGCGCCTGGGCCAAGGGCTGTCAGGTGATGATCGAAGGGCCCGGCCACGTGCCGCTGCACAAGATCAAGGAGAACATGGACAAGCAGCTGAAGGTCTGCGCCGAAGCGCCGTTCTATACGCTTGGGCCTCTGACGACCGACATCGCGCCCGGCTACGACCACATCACGTCAGGCATCGGCGCGGCGATGATCGGCTGGTTCGGCTGCGCCATGCTCTGCTACGTGACGCC
>JANLYD010000202.1:0-2885 GCA_031365465.1 Hyphomicrobiaceae bacterium | reverse complement strand
GCACCGCGACGATTATCGAGCGGGTTTGAAGGGGCCTGCCGTCTGGGAACCGACATGGGAAAAGCGCACCGAAAACCTCCGAAGCTGCCGTCCGAGATGACGGTAGACGAGTTCTTCGCCTGGGAGGGCGATGGCACCGATCGCAGGTTTGAGCTTGTCGATGGCGCCTTGCGCGCCATGGCACCAGCAGCGCCGACGCATAGTTTGTTGCAGGCCCGCATAGGACGGTTGATCGGCAACCACCTCGATGCCCACGGCATCCCCTGTTTGGTTGGCACTGCGCCGGGCGTCATTCCGAAGGTGCAATCGAATGCAAACTATCGCATCCCAGACGTCGGTGTGTTCTGCGGCAAGCATCTAGACGCCGACCGCGTACTTGAAAATCCCGTGTTGCTCGTCGAGGTCCTCTCGCCTGGCAACAAGGCCAAGACCTGGACGAACATCTGGGCCTACACGACCATTCCGACGGTCAAGCAGTTGCTCGTGGTCGGCACGACGAAGGTCGACGTGAAGTTGATCACTCGACAGGCCGACGGCACATGGCCGGACACGCCGGAGTCACTTGACCGAGACGCTGTCGCGAACCTTGATTGCATCAAGATGGTGTTGCCGGTGGCGGAGATCTATCGCGACACGCGGTTGGACATGCGTTGAATAAATGGACGCGGGCTCAAAAAACTACTTTTCAAAAGAACGAAAGCATTCACCCATGACCAACATCACTTCCACCACTGATGCCGATGGCATTGCGACGATTACCTGGGACATGCCGGGGCGCAGTATGAATGTGATTTCGGCGGACAGCGATCGCGAGTTCAAAGCTGCGTGTCTGGCGGCGATTGCTGACAAGGCGGTGAAGGGCGTGGTGATCACGTCGGCAAAGCCTGCCTTCATCGCAGGCGCTGACTTGTCGATGATGGAAGGTATTTCGGCCGGTGCTGGCCAGACAAAAGAGCAGCAGGCCAAGGCGATCTTCGACTTCTTCAATGACAACGCCAAGTTCACGCGCGTCGTCGAAAAATCGGGCAAGCCGTTTGTCGCCGCGATCAACGGCACGGCGCTCGGCGGCGGGTTCGAGATCTGCCTGATGTGCCACTATCGTGTGGTGGCCGACGATCCATCGATCCAGATCGGCCAGCCGGAAGTTAAAGTCGGTTTGCTGCCCGGTGGTGGCGGCACGCAGCGCATCCCTCGATTGATTGGCGCGATGGCCGCAGCACCGTTGCTGCTCGAAGGCAAATCGCTGGATCCGCAGAAGGCGTTGAAAGCTGGGCTCGTGCACAAGGTGGTACCGGCGGCCGATCTGATGAAAGAAGCGAAGGCCTACATCACTGGCGGCGGCAAAGCGGTGCAGCCCTGGGATACGAAAGAGTTCAAGGTGCCCGGCGGCACGCCGTACGATGGCGCGGCCCGGCAGATGTTCCCGGCTGGGAATGCGATGTTGCATTCAAAAACGCTCGGCAACTATCCAGCGCCGCAAGCGATCATGTCGTGCGTCTATGAGGGCCTGCAGGTGCCGATGGACGCGGCGCTGCGCATCGAGGCGCGCTACATGGCCGAACTGATGATGAACCCGGCGTCGCGCAACATGATCCGCTCGCTGTTCATCAATATGCAGCGCGCGGCCAAGCTGGCATCACGGCCGAAAGATGTGCCGGAAGCGAAGCTCAAGAAAATCGCCGTGCTTGGCGCGGGCATGATGGGCGCAGGGATCGCCTACGTTTCGGCGCAGGCGGGTCTTGAGGTCGTGCTGATCGACAGCACCGACGCTGGGGCCGAGAAGGGCAAGGCCTACGCCGAAAAGTTGCTCGATGGCGCGATTGCCAAGGGCCGCTCGACGCCCGAAAAGAAATCCGCGCTGCTGGCGCGGATCACGCCGACCACGTCGTATGCGGGGCTGGCCGATTGCGATCTGGTCATCGAAGCCGTGTTCGAGGATCGGGCGATCAAGGCTGAAGTCACCAAGAAAGCTGAAGCTGTACTGCCTGTAACGGCGATCTTCGGCTCGAATACGTCGACGTTGCCGATCACAGGGCTGGCCGAAGCCTCGCGCGACGCGACCAAGTTCATCGGCGTGCATTTCTTCTCGCCGGTCGACAAAATGCAGTTGGTCGAGATCATCAGGGGCAAAGCGACGTCTGACGCGACGCTGGCAGTTGCGATGGACTACGTCAAACGCATCAAGAAGACGCCTGTGGTGGTGAATGACAGCCGCGGATTTTATACCAGCCGCGTGTTCGGCACCTACGTCGGCGAAGGCGTACGGATGCTGGCCGAAGGCATCACGCCCGCGCTGATCGAGAACGCCGGCCGAATGACGGGCATGCCAATGCCGCCGTTGGCGCTCGCCGACGAAGTGGCGATCGATCTCATGTACAAAGTGGGCATGCAGACGCGCAAAGATCTCGGCGACAAATATCAGGCGAGCCCGTCGGATGGCGTCGTCGAACGCATGGTCAACGAATTCGGCCGTGTCGGCAAAAAAGCCGGCAAGGGCTATTACGATTATCCCGAGGGCGACAAGAAACGCTTATGGTCTGGGTTGTCGAAGCTGGCGACGCCTGCCGCCGAGCAGCCGTCAGCCGAAGAGCTGAAGACGCGCTTCCTCTACATTCAGGCGCTGGAAGCGGCGCGCTGCTACGAAGAGAAGGTGGTCACGGCGCCTGAGGATGCCGATATCGGGGCCATTCTCGGCTGGGGCTTTGCGCCGTGGAGTGGTGGCCCGCTGTCGTTGATCGATACGGTCGGCGCGGCAGAGTTCGTGCGGCAGTGTGATGTGCTGGCACAACGGCTCGGGCCTCGCTTTAGTCCGCCGGCCTCGCTACGTGAAATGGCGAAGAACGGCGGGCAATTCTACAGCACGCCGGGCGCGAAGGCGGCGTAGG
>JANLYD010000197.1:0-14553 GCA_031365465.1 Hyphomicrobiaceae bacterium | reverse complement strand
GGCGCAACTTCACTGGCCAGTGGCTGGCCCGCGACAAAGCGGACGATGTTGTCGAGAAACAGCTGATCCCAGCGGGCGCGCACGCCGCTGCCGAAAAACGACGTATGCGACGTCAGGCGAACTTTCGGATGCGACCACAACGGATCGGACGCCGGCAGCGGCTCGGTGTGGAACACGTCGAGGATTGCCGTGCTGACGGTGCCGGAGTTCAACGCCGCGATCATTGCTGCATCGTCGATCAGCGCGCCGCGCGCGATGTTGACCAGGATGGCGCCCTGCTTCATGGGGGCAAAGAACGCCGCATCTGCCATGCCACGCGTCTGATCGTTGACCGGACAGGCCAGCACGACAACGTCGGCATCGATCATGAGCTTGGGCAAATCGGCCATCGTGCCGACCTTGTCGACGTTGTCGGATGGCACCGGCGAGCGTCGCACCACCGTCACCCCCGCGCCGAACGCCTTGATGCGCTTGGCGATGGCCTGCCCGATGGGGCCGTAGCCGATGATCAGCCACGTCGTCTCGGACACTTCTCGAAACGGCAGCTGCTTCCACTGCTTGGCCGCCTGCAACGTGCGCTGCTGTTCGATCGGCTGCAACACAGCGAGCACCTGCGCCAGCGTATATTCAGCGATCGCAACGCCTTGCGCGCTCGAATTGCAGATGCGGGTGCCCTTGTCGGAGATCGACTTGTAGAAGGGATGATCGAGCCCGGCGTTGAACGTCTGCAGCACACCGACCTTATGGCAGGCCAGCGCGGTCTTGAACGCAGCATCGCGATGCCCGCCCGAGTTGACGTGCGAACTCAGCCAGAGATAGTCGAGGTCCGTCGCCGAAGCTGGCTGTCGTTTGCCGCCGGCGGTGAACTGTCCGTCGTTGTCGAAGGTGACGACATCGACGCCGAGCTTCAGCGCATCGAGCCGAGGCTTGATGTGGGCGTACGAGGCGTGGTGCATTCCGATGGTGATGGTCATTGAACGTGTCCAATCCTGAAGAAACACAGCCGAAGCAGTCACCGAAGCCGACAGGAAAATAGCAGTCATCCCGTGCGCAGGGCAGCATGAAGCTTTAGCGAGATGGTGCGCTGCTTACACGGGACCACCGGAAGTTCGGAACCGGGTCGACGGGACTGGGCTGGACGGTCCCGTGTCTGCGGCGCACCAAGCTGAAATGCTTGCTGCGCCGCGCACGGGATGACGGCACCGAATTCGCTGGCCGTGCGCGTTCGGCTGCTACTTCTTGTCGGCGTTGTTGAGCCGCGCGATCAGGCTGGAGGTGTCCCAGCGTTTGCCGCCCATTTTCTGCACTTCGGAATAGAATTGGTCGACGATGGCGGTCACCGGCAGGCTGGCGCCATTCTTGCGCGATTCATCGAGCGCGATTTTCAAATCCTTGCGCATCCAATCGACTGCAAAGCCGAAGTCGAACTTGCCGTCGCCCATGGTCTTCCAACGATTTTCCATCTGCCACGAACCGGCCGCGCCCTTCGAGATCGTTTCCATGACGGCCGGCAGATCGAGGCCGGCTTTCTGCGCCATGTGGATGCCTTCGGCCAATCCCTGCACCAAGCCTGCGATGCAGATCTGGTTGACCATTTTCGTCACTTGGCCGGCGCCTGATGCACCGATCAGCGTCGCCATACGCGCGTAATGATCGATGACCGGCTTGGCCTTGTCGAACACCGGCTTGTCGCCACCGATCATGACGGTCAACACGCCGTTCACAGCGCCCGCCTGTCCGCCCGATACCGGCGCGTCGAGGAAATCGAAGCCCTTGGCTTTGGCGGCGGCGTAGAGTTCGCGCGCGACGTCGGCGGATGCGGTGGTGTTGTCGATGAAGATCGCGCCCTTGCCCATGCTCTCGAACGCGCCGTCCTTGGCCGTCGTCACCGAGCGCAGGTCGTCGTCGTTGCCGACGCAGCAGAACACGAACTCGGCGCCCTTGGCAGCCGCAGCCGGCGTGGGGGCTGCCGTGCCGCCGAACTCCTTGGCCCAGGCTTCAGATTTCGCACCATTGCGATTGTAGACGGTCAGATCGTGGCCGCCCTTCGTGCGGATGTGTCCCGCCATCGGGTAACCCATCACGCCCAACCCGATCCATGCGATCTTCGCCATGTCAGTCTCCTGGAATGCCCATTTGTTCGTCTGCTGGCGTTCTTAGCGGAACCCGGCTGCAATGTCAGGCCGGCAAAAAAACAGGACCCGTGCGCGGTCCTGTTGCATGCGGAGAGTCTGCGGCGGCTAATTCGGCCTCGGAGCCGGCTCCTGCGCAGCGATCGCATCGAGCCGTGGCTTGATCGCCGGGCCGACGAAAATCTGCGGTTCGGAGGGTTCGAGCCCTTCATTTTTTTCCCAGCCCTCGATCAAACCGCGCGCGGTGGCGAACGCGTCGATCAACGATGTCTCCGTTCGCAAGGTTCTGTTGAAATAGGCATCGCCGAAATAGGTCCACTCGTTCTCGTTGCCGCATCCGAACGACGTCTTGTCGGCGTGTGCCGCCGTCATGATCAAGCTCGTGTCGGTCTTGAGCCGTTCGACGAAGCTGCCGGAATGACATGCCGAAAGGACGAGCACGCGATTGACGATGCCTGCGCGATCGAGTGCAGCAGCCAGACGATCCGGCGTCAGGCCATTCAGCGGGAAACCCGGAAACTCCACAGCGATGCGACCCTTGGTACCGTGCGAGGTCACAAACAAAAACAGCACGTCGCGATCTCCTCGCATCAACTTGCCGATGGCGCGCAACGCGGCGTTCAAATTGGTCATGCTCGCCAGCGGCGTCGTCTCGACACTATCGCGATGGTTGACCAGCACCAGCGATCGGCCCGCCGTGCCGAAGCGCTCGTCGAAGATCGACTTCACGGCCGTCATTTCGCGCTTGAACACATCCTGCGAGGCATAGGGCGCCAGCCCAAGAAAATAGAACTCCGCACGCTCCGCCCGTGGCGGCAGCAGAGCGCCAACGGCGGCAGCCATCAATTCTGGTTGCCGCGTCAGCACGCCTTCGGCGTCGATACGGGGCCGAACTGGCTCGATTTCCGAAGGCTCTGGCGGGCGCGGGCTGATGGTGTCGACGGCCAACTGTAACAGCGAGACTTCGAACGGCGACGTATCGCGCCCGCCGGCCAGGGGCGAATAGGGAAAGATCAGCATGGCAAGAACTTGCGTGATCGCGAGCCCCAGCCCGGCCAGCAGGCGAAACCGCACCGCCAACCCATAGCCCAGTCGCACCAGCGCCAGCGGCAGGATCAGGATCGCCGCGCCAAAACTCCCGATGCTGCTCAGTTGCGTGGACGCCTCGATGGCCATCGCTGCAACGGGCCCTGCGGAAACAGCACTACCCGCTGATGGCAGCGACCGCAGCGCGATGCCCGCGATCGCGGCAAGCCCCATCAGCACGATCGACACCGCGACCACGCCTGCGAACAACTGCGCCGGCTCGGCACGGGCGCGACGGAACGGCACTAGGCAGAGGAGCGCTGCGAGTGCCGCAAAATAGGTCGTCTGCGTGATCAGGCCCTGCGCATTGAACCTGGCCCCGGTCCCCGCCAGCACATAGTCGAGTCCGGTCGCCACCCCGATCGCCAGCAGGCACAGCGTCACGCAAACAGCCAACCCAACCACAAATGCGTCGTCGCGCGGCCGCATGAGGACGGCGCTGCGAAGCCCGTCCAGCAACGCCTGTCCCACCTGTCTGGCATGCGCAATCATGGACTTGGTCTCGCAAACGATCCGCGCGCCAAAGCAAATAGGCGCGCAGGTGAACCGACACTAGCCCGATCCGATCGCCAAGTCAGCCGGTTGTCCTGTCGTCCCCCAGGGCAGTCGCATGAAAGGCCGAAGACCACTCAATTTCCCGTCCTGGCCGCGAAGGCGGCCATCCACGACAACGTGCAGCAGTTTGAAACTTAGAGAGACTTCGAGGTCGTTCAGCAGGAAGGATATCGTCAATCGTGCAGCTTGCGGTGACTTGTCGTGGATGGCCGCCTGCGCGGCCAGGACGAGAGACTGAGTTCAACAGCGATTTCAACGGCGCATATCGTTCATGCGATTACCATGGGGTCATCCCTTGCACACGGCCGTAGGGCTTGCGATCTAATCGAGATGGCACGCCTGCTAGAACAGGGGATCGAGGACGACCGCATGCAATTTGGTGAAATCCCGCTCGACTTGGCCGCCGGTGCCATCCTTGCGCACTCCACACGCACGCCGTCCGGCATGCTCAAGAAGGGCCGCACGCTGTCGCCAGCCGACGTCGACAAGCTGCGCGCTGCGGGCGTGACGGCGGTGATCGCGGCACGACTTGCGCCTGACGATGTGACAGAGGACACGGCCGCCCAGCGCGTCGGCAGAAAAGTTGCGGGGCGCAACACGCGCTTGGCCGAGCCCTTCACCGGGCGCGCCAACATTTTCGCCGAGGCCGCAGGCGTAGCTGTGCTCGACGTCGGCGCGCTGGCGGCGCTGAATGCCATCGACGAGCGAGTAACCCTCGCCACCGTGCCGAACTTCGAGCGCGTCGCCGCCGGGCAGATGCTGGCGACCATGAAAATCATACCCTTCGCCGTGCCCGATCATGTCGTGCACCGGGCCGAGCAGGCAGCTGCCTCCGGCGTCGTCCATGTGGCACCGTTCAAGCCGCATCGCGCAGGCCTCGTGCTGACCGCGTTCGGATCGACAAAAGCGCAAATACTGGACCGGCGGCGCGACGCGGTCGAGCACCGGCTGAACGCACTCGGCAGCACCCTGGCTGTCACTCGCACCGTCGCCCACACCATCGAAGCCGTCGCCGCAGCCATCCACGAGCTGGCCTTGGAGAATGTGTGCCCCATCCTGATTTTCGCCGCCTCGGCCATCGTCGACCGCGACGACGTTATCCCGGCAGGTCTGGTCTCGGCGGGCGGCACGATCACGCGCCTCGGCATGCCCGTCGATCCCGGCAATCTGCTGCTGCTGGGGCGTCTCGACACCACGCCCGTGATCGGACTGCCGAGTTGCGCTGGCTCGTTGAAACTCAACGGCTTCGACTGGGTGTTGGAGCGCTGCCTCGCCGGGATCGAGGTGACGGCATCGGACATCGCTGCCATGGGGCAAGGTGGCCTGCTCAAGGAAATCGAGACGCGCCCGCAGCCTCGCCTCGGCGGCGGCGTCGATGCGGCCGATACCGCACGCCATGCACCCCACATTGCCGCCATCGTGCTGGCGGCCGGCCGTTCGCAGCGCATGGGCGATGATCACAAGTTGCTCGCCGATGTCGTTGGCACACCACTGCTGCGACGTGTCGTCGAGACGGCGCTGGCGTCGAATGCCCGTCCGGTCCACGTCGTCGTGGGACACCGCGCAGCCGAGATCCGCGCGTCGCTCGCGGGCCTCGACGTGACGTTCACGACAAATCCGAATTACGCCGAGGGCCTTTCAACGTCGTTACATGCCGGCATCGCCGGCCTACCCGGCAGCGTCGCGGGTGCCGTCGTGATGCTCGGCGACATGCCAGAGATTGCTCCGGACCTCATCGATCGCATGATCTCCGCGTTCGCTCCGAAAGAAGGCCGCGCGATCGTCGTGCCGGTGTCCGGCGGCAAGCGGGGCAACCCCATCCTGTGGGGCCGCGACTACTTTGCCGCGATGACCGAAGTCGCGGGAGATACGGGTGCCAAGCACCTGCTCGGGCTCAATGCGGACGCCGTCGTGGAGATCGCCGCGCCCCAAGTGGTCCATGCCGACATCGACACGCCGGATGCCCTCGCGGCATTAAGGGCGCGAATGGCAACGGCGAAATCCGAGGCGGCGCAGTAGCTGACTGACCGGTCGGCGAGTTGTGCGACGATCAAGATCGGCTGCCGACACTGGGCAACATCCGCCGCAGCACGCCATCCCGCCGGATGAAGTAGTGATACATGGCTGCGCCGAAATGGGCCCCGAACAGAAGCAGGATCGCCATTGCGCCCCAGAAGTGCCAGACGAAGACTTTGTCGGAGAGCGGCTGATCGACACCGCTCAGCGGCGGCAGGCTGAACACGCCAAAAATTTCGCGCGCACCATAGAGCGATACGCCGATCCAGCCGCTCAACGGCACCGCCAGCAGCAGCAGGTACAGGCCCCAATGGGTGGCGTGCGCTGCCCCCTTCTGCCAGGGTTCGAGAGTGGGCTCGTCGCGAGGCGCGCCGTTACGCAAGCGATAGAACAACCGCGCTACGATCACCCAGAGCAGAATAAAACCCAGCAGCTTGTGGGCCGAGTTCATGCGTCCGGTCGTGACTTCGGAAAATTTGAACGCCGGTCCCTCGTACGACATGATCAACCCGAGCGGGATCATGATCAGCACGATCAACGCCGTCCACCAGTGAAACCGCCTGGCAGCCTGACTATAGACCGGTTCGCTGCCGTCCACGTTGCGCGTTTCCATGCCTATCTCCCTGCGTTTCCGTCTGCCCTCAAGTTACAGTCGAACAGAACGTCGCCATCGGCAAGCGGGAACACGCGCACCGTCGGCCGTTTCGCGGCCGACAACTTGTCGATCGGCTTCAACGTCAGCCCCGACTTGCCGGAGCCCAGAATGATCGGCCCGACGAGCACGTGCAGATGATCGACCGCGCCCGCGTCGATGAACTCAGAAACCGTCCAGGCGCCGCCCTCGACCAGGATCTTCACGAGCCCCCGTTCGAACAAGGCGGCCACGGTTTTGCATGGGTCGAGCTTGCCGTGGGCGTCGGCCTCAATCTCGATGATTTCGACGCCCGCAGGTAGTGCGGCAGCTTCCGTCCCGACGGCCCGGATCACCAGCCGTCGGCAGCCGTCAGCGCCATCGAGGCAGCGCGCGCCTATGGGAATGCGCCCCTTCGGATCGATCACGACGCGGGCAGGATTGCGCCCCGGCACCCGTCGCACGTTCAGCAGGGGATCATCGGCCACCGCCGTGCCGACGCCGACCAGCACGGCGTCCACATGCGCACGGAGCCGGTGCACGTGATCAAGTGCCGCATCTTTGTTGATCCACCGGCTCTCGCCCGTGGGCGTCGCGATCCGCCCATCCAACGACTGCCCCAACTGCGCCACTACGAACGGCCGCGACCGATCGGCGTCCATCAGCGGCGCCAACATCGAGGCAATGGAGGCGGGAGATTCTGGCACGATCTGAACTTTCACTGCTTCGCTCAAGACACGTTGTCGACCATGACCTGTTCTTCGTCATGGCTGCGCAGGCGGCCACTCTGAAAGCCAGCGGCAACAGATTGCTGCAACTTGAGTTCAAAAAATAGCCTGAGTTCAAAAAGCAGCTTGCTTGGGTGGCCGCCTTCGCGGCCACGACGAAGGAGGCGGTGAGTTTCGGTACTACTTATGCGGAGTGAGTCGACGCAGCGTGTTACGTGGAGTGAGCCGAAGCATGCTGCTTGCGGCTAACGGCTGTTACTTCGTCGGCAATTTCGCGGCTTTGGCTTCGAGGCGACGCACTAGCCAGATCGACACTTCGTAGAGGCCGACGGTGGGTGCCATCATGGCCAGCATCGAGAATGGATCGGGCGGCGACAACACGGCAGAAACGGCGGCAATCGCCACGATCGCGTAGCGCCGGAATTGCACCAGCATATCGGCTGTCACCACGCCGGCGCGCGCCAGCAGCGACAGCACGACGGGCAACTGGAAGCAGATGCCGAAACCGAAAATCAGCGTCATGATCAGCGACAGATATTCCGAGACTTTCGGCAGCAATTCGATGTTGGCGATCCCGTTGCCGGCCGCCTGCTCGGTGATATCGAGCGAATAGTGAATGAGCAGCGGCATCACCACGAAATAGACGACGACCGCGCCGAGCCCGAACAGCAGGAACGTCGCCAGCAGATACGGGCGGAACGCATCGCGCTCGTTCTTGTAAAGACCCGGTGCCACGAATTTGTAGATCTGGAACGCGACCATTGGAAACGACAAGAACGCCGCGCCGAACATGGCCAGCCGAATGTTGGTGTAAAGCTGCTCGAGGAAGTGCGTCGCGATCAGATGCGCCTTGGGACCCACCACGTTCACGAACGGCCAGACCAGAATGTTGTAGATCGGCTTGGCAAAATAAAAGCACACCGCGAACATGATCACGAACGCGATCAGCGAGCGGATCAGCCGCTGGCGCAATTCGATCAGGTGGTCCATCAGCGGCGCCTTCGACGCCTCGATGTCGTCGTGACCATCTCGGTTGGTCGGCAACTTGGACGCCGGTGCCAGGTCTTGCATCGTTCTACGCCCCAATCATCAGAGAGATTTCACGAGATCAGGCTTCACGTGATCAGCCCGTGCCGCATCGGATATCTGCGAGCCCTGCACGCTCGGTGACGCTGGCGTTGCGCTCACCGTCTCGGGTGCTGGAACTGGCACACTGACAGCCGCACTCGGCTCAGGCGGCGGCGGCTCTGCCGGAGCGTCCAGGCCATTCAAGAGATCGTGGGTGTGGACAGGTTCAGCCACCGATGCCGGTGCGTTGCCTGCCATCGTGACCGAGGGTGCCGGCGTCGTCATCGACTGATCGAGATCACGGGTCGTCGCGTGCACGTCCGCTTCGAACGACGTCTGAGCGCTGCGGATCGTGTTCTCGGTATCGCGGGCGACGTTTTCGAGATCTTTTTTGATGCTGTCGAGTTCGGCCTCGCGCATGGCTTCGTCGAACTGCGCACGGAACTCGTTGGCCTGCCGCCGGATCATGCCGACATACTTGCCGATAGTGCGCAGCAGAAATGGCAATTCCTTCGGGCCCACCACGATGAGGGCCACGATGCCGAGAATTAGAAGTTTGCTGGACGTCAGATCAAACATACCGATGCAGGGTCCTACGCAAAACTGTCAGAGGCTCGCTTGGAACCCGCGACGAAAGCCACGCGAATAATCGTCGAGCCCAACTGCTCGGTCTCAAGGCAGGCGCGCTGACGGGGATGGACGAAGAGACGCTGAAGATCGAGATCGGCACCAGCGGTGCTCAGCCTACCTTGTCCTTGGTCACACTGCCGGCCGCACTTTGAATGCCCTTCTGTGCCTCGATCGCCTTCTGCTCATCGGCCTTGCGCACATCCTCGGCATCGTCGGCCATGCCTTTCTTGAAGCTTTTGATGCCATCGGCCACGTCGCCCATGATCGAGGAAATCTTGCCCTTGCCGCCAAAAGCCAGCATGCCGACCACGATGAGGATCAACCAGTGCCAGACGCTCATGCTACCCATATGATTTCACTCCGCTTTACGAGCCTTGCCGGCCGCTTGTTCAAGTTTCACTATTGCAGAAACGAGGGCCACCATCAAGCAACGCCGCATATCGCGTTTCGCGAGGCGCCGCCATGCCGCACGTAGCGGCCCCGCATATTTTCGAGTTGTCCAAGCCCATACGATCGTTACGATGCGGACAAAACGCACTGTGGGGGATCAACGACGCATGGCACCATCGAAATCCGTATCGCAACCCGTCTCGAAGTCCGTTGCTGCCGAGACCGACTGGCACGCAGGCATATTCCGGGCGATCAAGGCGGCCGACGTGCGCCAGATTCCGTATGTGCCGGACGCCGGCCACAGCGACCTCATTCGCCGCGCCCAGGCCGATCCGCTCATGCAGGCCTACCCGCTGACCAGCGAACAGGAAGGCGTCGCCGCCGTTTCAGGCGCTTGGCTGGGTGGCCAGCGCGCCGTGCTGCTGATGCAATCGTCGGGTGCGGGCAACTGCATCAACATGCTCAGCCTCATTGCCTCCTGCCGCTTCCCCTTCCTCGCGCTGATCACGATGCGCGGCGAATGGGCTGAGTTCAATCCGTGGCAGGTCCCCATGGGCCGGGCGACGCAGGGTACACTGGAACTGATGGGCGTTTCCGTCCGCCGCGTGACCGAAACCGCCAAGGCCGAGGCGGAAGTCGCCGCCGCCCTGGACGACGCGTTCCTCGGCGAACAACCGGTGGCTGTTTTGTTCTCGCAAAGCCTGATCGGCCGCAAAACGTGGGTGAAATGAGATGAGCGCCACCACCTCGACCACCATCACCGGCCACAACTCAGGCTTCGTCCAAGGCACCCTCGACCGCCGCGCCGTGGTCCGCACGATCCTCAAAGACCGCAAAAACCTGCTCGTCGTGACGGGACTCGGCAGCTCGTCGTACGATGCGATGGCCGCCGGCGACCACCCGCGCACATTTTTCCTCTGGGGCGCGATGGGCGGCGCGGCGATGGTCGGAATGGGACTGGCACTCGCACGGCCCGACGAAAACGTCGTGGTCATCACCGGCGACGGCGAGCAGTTGATGGGCCTTGGAGCGCTCGCTACAATCGGCGCGAAGAAGGTCCAGAACTTGGCCATCGTCGTGCTCGACAACGGCCACTATGGGGAAACCGGCATGCAGTCTAGCCATACCGGCTTGGGCGTCGATCTCGTCGGCATTGCTGCAGCCAGCGGATTTTCGTGGAGCGCGCGACTGTCCGACATGCAGGGCGTCGAGGCATTGCGTCCGCGGCTGCACCGTGCCGACGGCCCGGGCTTCGCATCCATCCAGATCGCCGCCGACGAGCCGACCCGCGTCCTGCCACCTCGCGACGGGGTGTTTCTGAAGAACAGATTCCGTCAAAGTCTCGGGTTGGCGCCGATCTGAAAATCGCACTTATTTCGGCGCGCGCTTCGCCAGAATGCGCTGCAGCGTGCGCCGATGCATGTTGAGGCGTCGCGCGGTTTCCGAGACGTTGCGGTCGCAGAGTTCATAGACGCGCTGAATATGCTCCCAGCGCACGCGGTCGGCGCTCATTGGATTCTCCGGCGGAGGTGCGCGTTCGTCGGAGGGTGCCAGCAGCGCGTCCGTCACCTCGTCGGCATCGGCAGGCTTGGCGAGATAGTCCACCGCGCCAAGCTTCACTGCCGAAACGGCGGTCGCAAAATTGCCGTAGCCGGTCAACACGATGCTACGGGCGTCGGGCCGCAGACGCGCGAGTTCGGCCAGCACGTCGAGTCCTGAGCCGTCTTCGAGCCTGAGATCGACCACCGCGAACGCCGGCGGCTTCTGGCGCATCAGGTCCAGTCCCTCGGCAACCGACGCGCCCATGCGCACTTCAAAACCGCGTTGCTCCATGGCCCGCCCCAACCGCTGCAGGAACGCCTTGTCATCGTCGACCAGCACCAAGGACCGATCGGACGGCAATTCATCGGGTTTGAACGTCAGGTCTTCGGACACGTTTCTCTCCATTCCTGGTCGCGGCCAACACCAGGCCGACTTGCCCGATGCGTCGGCGACGCCGGACTTCCACAAAGCAGTATAACCCCGAACACCACCGAAGTGCTCCCGTAAAATTACGCTATTGCGTTAACTTCACGCTCAGGACTGCAACGTTCTGTCAGGCCGCAATGGATCACCCACGATGCGCCAGCGCCCGGTCGTCTCCGCGCCTTCGAACGCCGCCCGTTGCCACGTGATTGTAACCACGGCGCCCGTTTGCGGCCGTGGCCGATTATCGAGCGACAATCTCGCGCCCGACCGCTCCAGCAGCGTTTTGGCGATGAAAAAGCCAAGCCCAAGTCCTGCCGAGGCGCCTGCTTCCTTGGCTGCACGAGACCGGCTCGACCGCGTCGTGACGAACGGATCGCCGAGCGTGTCCATGACCTCGGCGGCAAAGCCCGGCCCATCGTCGGAGATCGTTATCACCACCTCCTGCGCGTTCCAGCGGCCAGCGACGCGCACCTCGGAGCGGGCGAAATCGATGGCGTTCTCGATCAGGTTGCCCACTCCATAGATGACACCCGGCCGTCGCTCTCCCAAGGGTTCGGTGTGGCCGGCGGCGGCTCGGCTGGTCGCGTCCGGCGGTTGAATCAGCACCCGGCTCTTCAGGTGCAAATAGGGCGCGGCGGACTCTTCGATCAACTGCATCACGGTCAACTGTCCATGCAGCGGGTCCTTCTCGTTGGGACTGCGCGTGAGCTTCTGCAAGATCTCCCGGCAGCGGATCGCCTGCGACTGCAGCAATGCAAAATCCTCGGCCATGGCGCTGTCTGACGGCACGCTGCGGCCGAGTTCCTTGGCGATGACGGTTATCGTGGACAGGGGCGTGCCGAGTTCGTGGGCGGCTGCGGCCGCGAGCCCGTCGAGTGCGTGCAGCTTCTGCTCGCGCGCCAGAATGCTCTCGGTTGCCGCAAGCGCTGCCGACATCTCGCGCGATTCCTTCGCCAGCCGGAATGCGTAGAGTGCCAGAAAGGCCATCGTCGCCAGCACCGATGTGGCGACACCCCAGCGATAGATCGTCGGCAACACCAGCATCTCGTTGGTCATCCACGGCAACGGATGATGCCATTTGATGAGCGCCAGGCATGCCAACCCGGCAACCCCGCCAAGCCCGACCGTGGGGACAACCGGCAGCGTCGCCGCCGACACGGTTACCGGAGCCACCAGGAGAAAGATGAACGGGTTGTCGATGCCGCCGGTCAAGTACAGCAGCACTGCCAACTGCACCGCGTCGTAGGCCAGCAAGGCGGCCGCTAGCCGCGTCGACAGCCGAAACGTCGTCGGGTAGGCCAATCGAAGGAAGATATTGACCCACGTCGACAGCGCGATCGCACCAAGACATGTCCCGATCGGCAGTGGAAACCCCAGCCCGAAATAGACCAGGCACACGGCAAGCGTCTGTCCCGCCACGGCAAACCAGCGCAACCGAACCGAGGTCTGCAGCCTGAGACCGCCCTCGTCGCGGACATAAACCGGCGATATCTGGGGCATATTGAATGCAACGGGCATCGTAGTGTCCTTGGGACGGCACATGAGCCATCCGCCATCCGCCATCCGGGTCCGGCGCGCAATAGGTCTGTCTAACACAACCGCAAACTTACCCTGATCGCGAAGGCGATTGATTTTACCGGCATCGCAAATTAAGAAGGGCGACGATGATCGGGAAATGTATGAATTCTAACGGCTTCCGGCGTTGGCCGGTGGTTGTTGATGGATTACTATCCAGCTGTGACCTCCGTCGCGGCATCGGGTCATCTCCCAAATGGCGGTACGTCGCCTGACAACGGCCGGGGACCATGCAGCTGAACCAAGCCGCACCAATCGTTCCCCGTTCCATTGCTCGCTTCACACGCGACGGCACGTTCGTCGCTGGCATACGGACGTATCTGAACGCGCTGGTGTTGGCCGTGTTGCTGCCGCTCATCGCGTTATCGGGACTGCTGGCCTACAACTTTGCCGTTGCTCAGCGACAGGTCGTCGAGGCCCAGCAGAACGATGCGGCCAGTAATCTGTCGTTTTTGATCGATCGCGAAATCGAACGTATCATCGGGTCGCTGCAGGCCTTGGCGGTCTCGCCGGACGTGATCGAAGGCCGTCTCGACCAATTCCGCCTCCACCTGAAGGCGGCGGGGTCGCCGATTGGCCGGCTGGCCTTGACGGGCCGTAATGGCACGGAATCGGCCCTCAATGGCCCGCCGGTTTCGGACTGGCGGCTGCAGGCGGTATTTCAAGGCAAAACCAGCGTTTCCGGCCATCGGCAGATCGAGCAGCGCGAGCCGAGTTTCCTGGTTTGCGTGCCGGTTTTCATCGGGTCGGAAGTGGCCTACGCGTTGAGCGCTGAAGTGTCGTCGGCCCGGCTCAATCTGCTGTTTGCCGAAGCGAAACTGAAGCCGGATTGGATCGGGGCCATCGTCGATTCCAAGGGCCTCATCCTGGCACGCAACAGAACGCCTGAACGGTTCGTGGGGCAGCCCGCCGTGCCACAAGCAGTTGCGATCGCGACCGGCACGGCAAACAGCGGAAAAATGGAGACGGCGTCCCTCGAAGGCATTCAAACGTCGAACGCATTCATTCGCTCGGCCGCGACCGGCTGGACGGCATTTGTGGCGGTCCCGGTAAGCGTGCTGCACTCGCCGTTGAATAAGGCGTACAACATCGTGGCGGGCGTTTCGTTGGCGCTGACGGCGTTGAGCCTGGGCCTGGCCTATCTTCTCGGCAACCGTATTTCCCGAACGGTGCACAACCTCCAGAACGCAGCCATGGATGTGGTGGAGGGGCGCGACGTGACGGTCGAACGATATCCGATCGCCGAATTTTCCAAAGTCTCAGAAGTGTTCGAGTACGCCTCGATGATCGCTGGCGAACGCCTGCTCGACGGGCGTAAATTGAAGGAGAGTGAGGAACGACAGCGCATGGCGATCGAAGCCGGCGCGTTCGGCACGTGGGATCTAAATGTTGCGACCGGCAAGGCAATCTGGTCGCCTGCGTTGTTTCAATTGCTGGGGTACGCCGTCGACCCTGCCCATACCGCGACCATGGCTATGTGGCGCTGCTGCGTACATCCAGACGATCTGGCCAAGACTTTGCGTGAGGATGCTGCGGCTCGCCTCAATCGCCGCAGCTACGTCAGCGAATATCGAATTATTCGCGCAGACGACGGAGAAATTCGATGGCTGAGGGCCAACGGCCAGTACTATTTTGATGCCGAAAGCAACCCGGTTCGCATGGTCGGCGTTCTCCGTGATGTGACAGAACGAAAACTCATCGAGCTCAGCTTGCGCGAAAGTGAGGCGCAGTACCGGTCCGCGCTGACGGTAGGACGGCTGGGAAGCTGGGAAAC
>JANLYD010000099.1:0-15235 GCA_031365465.1 Hyphomicrobiaceae bacterium | reverse complement strand
GTCATATTTGTCCATAGAGCGAAGAACAGTAAGCCGGCGCGTGGCATCGGCCGCATCCGTCGGGCTGATCCCGCAGACCTCGAGCAAGCCATCGAGAATCTTCCGGTTGTTGAAGCGTATCCGAAACTTGTCCTGCGGAATCCCCAGCGCCTCGATGGCATCGGCCATCAGCATGCACGCCTCTGCATCCGACGCGATGTTATCCGTCCCCACCGTATCGGCGTCGCACTGCATGAACTGACGGAACCGGCCAGGCCCCGGCTTCTCGTTGCGCCACACCGGCCCCATCGCATAACGGCGATACGGCTTCGGCAGCTTCTGCGCATTCTCGGCATAAAAGCGAGCGAGCGGCGCCGTCATGTCGTAGCGCAGGCTCATCCAGGCCTCATCCTCGTCCTGAAACGAGAACACGCCCGCGTTCGGCCGGTCCGTATCCGGCAGAAATTTGCCGAGCGCTTCCGTGTACTCGATCGCCGAGGTCTCCAACGGCTCGTAGCCGTAGGTTTCGAACACCTTCGCCAGCGTCGCCAGCATCCGCGATTGCGCGCGGATTTCGGCGCCCGTCACATCGCGGAAGCCTTTCGGCAAACGCGCGTCGGGACGAAGCGGTTTTGGTGCGTCTGACATGGGGATGAGCGCGGCGGGAGCCGTCCAAAAAGTTGCCGCCCACATCACCACATCGGCCAGTGCAGGGCTTTGGTCGCCTTATAAAGCGCCTCCGGCAAAAGTGGGAGTGGTTTTCGAGGTAGCGGCCCTTAACGGCAGCGGCCCTCGCTCTCGAATGATCGGCGTCAAAGCTACTGCTGTCGATTGCGCCGACAATGCCCGAGATGCCTCCACGGGGAACAGGAACATCACTGGAACGTTACGACCAAGCGAGTGCCCTGGTGGCATTCGCACTCATAAGAGCGAGGGCCACACATGCTACGTCACCCCAAGACTTGGATTTTGATTGCCGACGGCGCACGCGCGCGCATTTTGGCCTATCACGGCCCCGACCAGGCACCCACCGCGATTGATGGCCACGACTACACTGGTGATCATTCCGCGACCGGCGACATTATGTCGGATTCGGCTGGCCGCAGTCACAGTTCGGTCGGTCCCGGCAGAACTGCCATCGAACCGCAAACCGATCCCCATCGCGAACTCAAAACCGAGTTCGCCCGGCGTCTTTCAAAGACGCTGGATCAGGAGCTTGCCAACGGTAGCTTCGACAAGCTGGCAATCGTTGCGGCCCCCGCGACGCTGGGCGATCTCAGGCCGATGCTGTCTGACAAGGTTCGCGCCAAAATCGTCGGCGAACTCGCAGCGGATTTGACCAAAACGCCGAATTCCGAAATCAACGCTCATTTGAGCGCGATTTTGCCGCTCTGAAGGTAGTCGGCATAGGTTGTCCGGTGGCATCAGAATTTGAAGCCATATCTGACGCCGAGGTCGTCCAGTCCCTCGTTCGACTTCTGCGTATAACCGTTCGAGTTGTGCTCGAAATAGACCGACAGCGAGTGCCCACCCTCGAACCGGTACCCAACCTCAGCCGGAAAATGAAACAACACCCGGCTGCCCAGCGCTTTGTGGTTGAGTGATACGGGATCGAGGGTACCGTTGTGCACGGCGGCCCCGATGCCGAGGCCAAAGAACACGCCCGGTCCCAGGTTCGACTCCCAGCGCGCGTCGACATACGCCTTAGACGTGCCGCCGGCGCTGTTGTAGCTGCCGCCGAGCACTGGCCTGATCGCGCCGCCTAAGAAGTTGACTGAAGGGCTGAAAATCACCTCACCGTTGAGGTCGGGGCGGTGCGTTTCGATGCTCCACCCGCTCCATAGCCGCGGCACATCGTGCGCGAGCACGCCAATGCGGGCCTCGGCGATGACAGGCGGTGCCGTTTGCGCGACAGCACCGCTTGGCGTGAAAGCCGCCAACCCAGTTGAAAATAGGGATGTCGCAGCCAACACCCCCAGCAAGCCCGCTGACGCCTTTGACTGTTTTTGGGCGGGGTGGGTAGCCATCTGAGAAAAAAACCCGTCAGCGAGCAAATGTAACCCGGGAATTACACGTCGAAGTTGCACCCGGGGTCCACCCCAGACATATCACCGCCATAGCATGATTTCCCGTCGCCTGACGCGCAGGATCACCGGTTCCGGCGCCATTAACCAAGCGGGTGTTGCATTCCCACACGCGCCGACAGGCCCTCGATCAGCCTACCGCCAGATAGTCGTGCACGACTTCGCCCAGCCCCAGCGTCAGGTCGGCCAGAATATGCGTCGCCGACAGCACCTCGCGCACCGGCAACTCGGCCACCGGCGCCAGGGCGTGGTCGAACAGCTCCAGCCCCGCCGGCCCTGACCATGCCCCTTTGACCGTGATGTCCTCGAGCCGATAGCGGACCAGTTCACAAATGCGCGGCGTGCAGTCCACGTGCGGAATGATCTTGAGCAGAAATCCCGGCGTCTGCATCTTGGTTTTGACGTCCAGCGCGTCCAGCGTCTTGAACTTGTAACCCATGGTGCCGACGGCCACGCGCACCGAGCCGTAGTCGAGCGTGCCGAGCAGCGTGTCCTTGTCGGTGCGCAACATCGGCTCGCCCAGTTTCTTCGGAAACCCCCAGATTTCGCGCCCGCCCGCGATCGGCCCCTGATCGTTCAGGTACATCGCGTGCACGTAGTCGCCGGCCTTGCCCTGATAAGTGACGGGGATCACTTGGCCAGACTCGGTATAATCGCCGAACCCCGTGCTGTCCGGCATCCGTATGAATTCGTATTTGACGATCGGCTCGGTGATGACCAGCGGCTCCGGCACCACTGCGCGCAGCGCATCCGGGTCGGTGCGATACGAAATGATCAAGTATTCGCGGTTGACGAAGCGGTAGGGTCCCGGCGGAAACGACGGGCTCGTGAGTGGCATCGCGAAAGCCCGGTCACGCACATCCGACAGCTTCATTCGACCAGCCCTCCACCAAACACAAAAATCCCGACGGCACGCAGGTGCCGCCGAGTTCTCAAGTCACACCAGACACTCGTTCACGCAGTCAACTTCGACTTGTCGAACGGGATGTGCTTGTCCTCCAGGAGCTGGGTCAGCTCTCCCTGCTGGAACATCTCGCGGATGATATCGCAGCCGCCGATGAACTCGCCCTTCACGTACAGCTGCGGGATCGTCGGCCAGTCGGAGAAGCTCTTGATGCCCTCGCGAATGCCCATGTCCTCCAGCACGTTGACGTCTTTGTAGTCGACGCCGACATGGCCGAGGATCTGTGCGACCTGGCCGGAGAAACCGCACTGCGGAAAGCTCTTGGTGCCCTTCATGAAGACCACGACGTCGTTCGATGCGACGGTCTTACGGATCCAATCGTGGACGGTTTGCTCGCTCATGCAGGTCTCCTTGGGAGCAGATGACTTCCCGGCAGATGTGGGCAATTGGCCAGAAAGAGTCAAGAAGCCGCCTCATGCGGCCTCGCCGAGCCCAGGGGCGTCACCGCATCCCTCACTGTCATTTTACCCCTCGTGGGTAGGATGACAATCTTTTCGTGTCGATCATCGTGGCAGTATACCTTCAAAGCTGTCCGTCCGAGCTTTCTTGCATTCCACCGGGTTCGAACCGGACAGCGGGGGAGGGAGGCGCGCCCATGACCCTATGCCCCACTTGCTAAGGCGCGCGCAGGCGGCCATTGAAGGCTCACCCGCCTCCATTCGAATGGATGATCGTTTTGGCAGACCGCCGCGCCCTTTCCTTCCCCGACGCTTCTTTCACCGGCGCTCCGCTTGCCCGCGCGGACCCGACGCGAACAACTGCCGGCGTGACCGTCGCCCGCTCGGCCGCTGAACCCGACGCCACCAGCGCAGCAGAGCCTGCGATAGCACCGCGCAAGCCGTCGCTGGGAGCCCTGAAAACGCTCAAGCCCTACATTTTAAGGCAGCGGAGCATGCTGGCGCTCGCCGCCGTAGCCATGCTTGCCTCGGCCCTTGCGATGCTGGCCACGCCCGTCGCCGTTCGCCACATGATCGATCAGGGGTTTTCCGGCAGCGACGCCGCCAATATCAATCAATCCTTCCTCATGCTGATCGGCCTCGGCTGTGTTCTGGCGTTGGCAAGTTCTGCCCGCTTTTACAGCGTCAATTGGCTGGGTGAGCGAGTGGTGGCCGATCTCCGTGCCGATCTGTTCCGCCATCTGGTGACGCTCGGCCCCGCCTTCTACGAAACCACCCGCTCCGGCGAAATCATGAGCCGCCTGACCGCCGACACGACGCAGTTGAAATCGGCGTCGGGGTCGACGATGAGCCAGGCCGCCCGCAACTCCATCATGCTGCTGGGCGCCGCCAGCATGATGCTGGTCACCAGTCCTCGCCTGACCGCCGTCGTGGCGCTCGCCATTCCCGCCATCGTCCTGCCGCTCATGGCCGCCGGCCGGTCCGTGCAGGGCAAATCGCGCGCTGCGCAAGACTCGTTCGCCGAGGCATCCGCCTACGCCGCCGAAAATCTCGCCGCGATGCGCACCCTGCAGGCCAGCACCAACGAAGGCCACGTCAGCGGCCGGTTCGCCTCCGCAAGCGAGACCGCGTTCCAGGCCGCACGAGGCCGGCTGAAATCCCGCGCGGCACTCACCGCCGCGACCATTCTGCTGATCGTCGCCAGCATCGTCGGCGTCCTCTGGTTCGGCGCCAGCAAAGTGGTGGCAGGCGAACTGTCGGGCGGCACACTCGGCCAATTCGTGCTCTACGCGCTGTTCGCTGGCGGCGCACTTGCCGAGCTTGCAGAAGTGTGGGGCGAAGTGAGCCAGGCCGCCGGTGCCGCCGAGCGCCTGTCCGAGCTGCTGGCCATCGTCCCCGCCATCCGCACGCCCGCTGCCCCGATCCCATTACCTGAGCCTGCCGTGGGAACGGTTCGCTTCGAGAACGTGCAGTTCCGCTATCCCGCCCGCCCGCTCACGTCAGCCCTGAACGGCGTCTCGTTCGACGTCGCCCGCGGCGAAACGGTCGCCATCGTCGGACCTTCCGGCGCCGGCAAAAGCACCCTGTTCTCCCTCGTTCTCCGCTTCTATGACCCGCAGGCCGGACGCGTTCTGATCGACGGCGTGCAGGTCGACAAAGCCGATCCAGCAGCAGTTCGCCAGCGCATCGCCATGGTACCACAGGAAATCGCCCTGTTCGCCGACAGCGTCGCAGCCAACATTGCCTACGGCGCACCATCGGCAAGCCGCCCCGAAATCGAAGCGGCAGCACAGGCGGCCGAAGCCGACGCCTTCATTCGCGCCCTCCCCCAGGGCTATGATACGCTTGTCGGCGAACGCGGCGTCATGCTGTCGGGTGGCCAGCGCCAACGCATCGCCATCGCGCGCGCCATCTTGCGAAATGCACCCATCCTGTTGCTCGACGAAGCCACCAGCGCCCTCGATGCCGAAAGCGAAGCCGCAGTGCAGCGCGCCCTTGCCAGCGTCATGCGCGACCGGACCACCTTGGTCATTGCCCATCGGCTGGCGACCGTACTCGAAGCCGACCGCATCCTCGTCATGGACCAAGGCCGCATCGTCGAGGAAGGAACCCATGCCGAGCTCGTCGCCAAGGGCCAACTCTATGCCCGCCTCGCCGAGTTGCAGTTCGGCGACGCCAGCAGGCGACACACCACAAACGGACACGCGTGATATGTGCTTCTGAGATTACTACGGGTCAATTTTCGATACACGCACGATCGGGCGTGTGAGCACATTTCGCGTGCTTAACAGTCCCTAAACCGGCAGCCGCTAATCTTTGCAGGCAAGCAGTCGCCTCGCTCCCCCCAAAGCCGGACCGGACCCCATGCGGCGGTTTTCCAAATTCTTATTGCAAGCCCTGCTGATCGCCGCCGCTGCGGCCATCGCCGCACTGATCGTCGACAAGACCGCCGTGCCCGGCGCGGTCGGCATCTCCAACGGGATTATGGCGGTTGGCGCAGGCCTGGTACTCGGCCTGCTCGTCGCATGGTTGCGTGGACTTGAGTGGGCGCACATGCCGGCCCGCCTGCGTCTCTGGCGCAAGACGTTTGCAGTACAGTGCGCGTGGTCCGCTCTCGGCTGCGCCTCGTTGGCAGTCATCGTCTATTACTGAACGTGCCGCCTCGAGCACGCGGCGATCACGGACTGGCCGACAGCTTCTTGATGATTATGATTGCGCCGACACCGGCTGCAATGGCGCCGGCTTCCAGCGCGTACGACGGAGCCGCTCCCGCAGCCGAGGCTGATGACGCGCCACTTGACCCCATCGAGCCTGCGTTGGCATTCGCCGCACAGGGTGAAGCCTCGGTTAGGTGGTCTTTGAGGCTACCTGCACCGGCAGCTCCGCCGATTGTCGTAATCGAGCCGGTCTCGACTCGCATCCGGCACCCGTCATCGTAGATGATTTCGGCCGAGCCGCCGTTGCGCGTGATCACGCGATCGCCGACGGACACTTTCGTCGGTCCGCCGACTGGCTTGAAACCGGCTCCCTGATTGACGAAAACGCCACCTGAAAGCGGCTGCACGGTGGCTGAGTGTGCCGCAACCGGCACCGCCATGATCGCCAATACGGCCAACGCAAATCTGCTGTTATGGGACACGCAATAGACCCCTACGCACACAATCGAAATACCCCGCTGGAACGCATACAGCGCCAACCGATGATCCGCATCAAAATTATTGTATAATTAACTCAAAAATCCTTGCGCTAGTGCAGCTTGGACACACAGCATGACTACGGATCGCAGCCGCGGTAGCGAAATCATAGAAATACAACCGGTTGCTCTGTACGTCGCCTGACTTAACGCCACGAATACTTCGGCTGGTAACCGAGCACGCGCTTTGCTTTGTCGATCGACAGCAACGTCTCGAACCCGTCCAGCGTCGGCGACACCGGCACGCCCGGCATCGCTGCGGCAAGCAGTTCGCGGCTCGGCTGCGGCATGATCGTGTCGGCGGCGGCAATCGTGAAGATCTCAGCTCCACTGACATCGGCTTCCAGGCACAGCCGGCACGCCTGCCCCACGTCGCGCGCGTCGACCCAACTCCACATGTTCCACGCCCGCAACTCGAGGTCGGCGGCATAGGAAGCGATCGCCTGATAATCGTGCGGCTCGAGAATATTCGAGATGCGCAACCCGATGAACGTCGTGCCCGGATTCCACCGGTGCATCTCGCCGGCCATCTGCTCGCACATCGACTTCGCCAGTGCATACCCGCTTTCGGGCTTGGGCGGATGCGCTTCGGTCAGCGGCGCGGCAACCGGAACGCTGCGTGTAAACGGCAGGCCGAAAACCGTTTCGCTCGATGCCCACACCACGCGCTTCAGTCCGAACAGCGTGGCAGCGCTGAAGACGTTGTAGGTGCTCATCATATTGTTTTGGAATGTGACGTTGTCCGGCGCGAGCCCCGGTGCCGGAATGCCGGCCATGTGGATGACCGCGTCCGCTTCGCCGAGCGGCGACCGGCGACGGTCGATGGTACCAGCCGCACGCCGGATGGCATCGACCGCCTGTCCCATATCCGTCAGATCCGCCTTGTAAAAATGGCAAAGCGTTTCCTTCGGCGGCGCGATGTCGACGTTCATGACCTTGTAGCCATTGGCGACAAGCTCTCGAATGATCGCGGTGCCGGCTTTGCCGCTACCGCCCGTAACCACGATGCTTTTCACGTCGTCTCCTCGCTTTGCCGCACACTCGATCAACCGCCCGCGCCCCTGCGTGCAGGATGCAGCACAAGGGCGCACCAACGGCAATTACGCCTTGCCGTCGATCTCGGCGAACACCTTGCGCGCGATGCGCATGCATTCGACACCCACCGGCACGCCCGCATAAACGGCCACGTGATGGATGATCGCCTGGATCTCGTCCCGCGTGACGCCGTTGTTCATTGCGCCCTTCAGATGCAATTCCCATTCGTGCATGCGGTTGATGCCGGCCAGCAGTGCCAGGTTCAGCATCGAGCGCGTCTTGTGCGGCAGGCGTTCGTCGCCCCACGCCATGCCCCAGCAGTATTCGTTCAAGATTTCCTGGAACGGCGCATTGAAACTGTCGCCGGAAGCCATCGATTTTTCGACGTAGGCGGCTCCCAGCACCTTTTTCCGATTTGCCAAGCCTTTGTCTCTCAGGTCGCGATCCATCAGGTGTCCCTTCCGTGCCTCGGTGTTCGCCGTTCTTGCCTGCATTTCAGCCAAGCCTCAAGCCGGGGATGACGCGGCCGCATTCGGCAGGTACAGTTTTGCCTGGATCGAGCTCTTTCAGGAAATTCTGGCTTATGACGTCGGCGCATTCGTCACTTCCGTCCCACGTATTGCCTATGCGGCGCAACGTGGCCATTCTCGCGTCGACCCAGGCGCTGTTTCAGTGCACGCAGGTGATGAGCATCGCGACGACGCCGCTCGCCGCCCTCTCCATGCTCGGTTCCGACACACCCTATGCGACCGTGCCGATCTTTCTGTCCAACCTCGGGCTCATGCTCGTCACCCTACCGGCCGCTCTGCTGATGGGTCGCGTCGGTCGCTGCGGCGGCTTCAGCCTCGGTGCCATCTTCGGCATCATCGGCGGTACGCTGTCGTTCGTGTCGATCTGGCTGCAGAGCTTTCCGTTGCTGTGCTTCGGTGCGTTGATGCAGGGCGCTTCGGGCGCGTTCGCCTGGCACTATCGTTTCGCCGCAGCAGACATGGCGACCGCTGATTTTCGCGCCAAAGCCATATCTCTGGTCATGGCCGGCGGCGTTGTCGCAGCCTTTGTTGGCCCGCAAACCGCCAAGTGGGCAGTCACCCTCTTCGATCCCGTGCTGTTCGCCGGCGTTTACGTCATGGTCGCGGTCTTCGCTCTCGGCATGTTGGTCCTCGTGCAGTTGGTTGAAATTCCCTTTACGCCGACCGCCCATGCCGGTCGCGGCGGGCGCCCGATGTCGGAAATCGCGCGACAACCCCAATTCATCGCTGCCGTCCTCTCCTCGATGTTCGGCTACGCCGTCATGACGCTGGTCATGAGCGCGACACCGCTTGCCATGCACGCCTGTGGTTTCAAATTTGGCGACAGCGCGACCGTCATCCAATGGCACGCCGCCGCCATGTTCCTTCCGGCATTCTTCACGGGCTCGCTGATCAATCGGATCGGCGTTCTGCCCGTCATCGCCACCGGCGCAATCCTCGAGATCGGGTGCGCCCTGGTCAACTTCGCGGGGATTGGTTTCTCCAACTTCCTGATTGCCAACATGCTCGTCGGCCTCGGCTGGAATTTCTGCTACGTCGGCGGCTCGACGTTGCTCACCGGAACTTACACGCTCGACGAGAAAGCCAAGGTGCAAGGCACCCACGACTTCCTCGTCTATACGATGACGGCATCGGCGGCCGCTCTTTCGGGCACGCTCCAGGCACAAGCCGGTTGGTCGATGGTGAATATGGCAGCGCTACCGATGCTGGCCATTGTGTTGTGTGCCGTTGGCTGGCTCGCGATCAAACAACGTGCGCCGATCAAGCCGGTCCCCACCACGCTGGTCTGAGTTGCGACAGAGGCCTGACACGAACCACGCCCGCCCCTGCCTCTCGTTTTTCAAGCAGCTTTGATGAGCGCCATCGCCACGCCGACGAGGGCCGCGCCCCACATCGCAAGCGCTGCAAGCGCCTGCACGCCAAACCCTGCCCCGCGCTTGTTGGCAGCCGCCGAGTATCCCTGCATGTACATGACGCGGCCAATGATCCAGACGACGCCGCCGACAGCCGCTATCCGGTCTCCGAAATAGAACGCCGTCAGCCACATTGCCGGCAGGAATATCGGCATCCACTCCAAGGTATTCATCTGCACCCGAAACACACGTTCGAAATCGGGATTGCCGGTAATTGCCGGCGCCTTGATTCCAGTCTTTTGCCGCGCTTGGCTCACGCGGACACCCATGTAGGCGTACAGCAGAATTGCCAGCAAAGTTATGAGGGCAGTCAAATGCATGGTCGTCTCCTCGAGGTCAGAAATCGACGGGCAACTGAAAACTGGATCGGCAGTACAGCGACCATCCCCGTCATCATGGCATGAACGCTTGCTGGTTGTGCAATTTTGCGCGCTCTATTCGGCGCGCATCACGCCCATGCGCCGTGCCCATTCGGGGCCGCGCGTCTGCGTCGGAGCACTCGCCACCAGCCGCTCACCCTGTGCCCACGGCTGCGCGGCCAAAAACCGCCGTTCGTGACTGTCGTTGCCGTCGAGGGGTGCGCGTCCCGCGTACTTCACCCGCACGTCCGAAATACCCGCGCCGGCAACGCCCAACGCCTCGGCCGTGCGCCGCGACAGGTCGATGATCCGGTCTTTGGCATAGGGCCCGCGGTCGTTGACACGCACCAGCACCGTACGCCCGGTTTTCAGGCTGGTGACATAGGCAAACGACGGAATGGGCAGCGTCGGATGCGCCGCCGTCAACGCGTTCATGTCGTAGATCTCGCCGTTTGCGGTCTTGCGGCCATGGAAATCCGCGCCGTACCACGACGCGATGCCTCGGCGGTCGTAACCTGGATCTTCCTGCGGAAAATACCAGCGGCCGGCGATCGTGTAGGGCTTGCCGATCTTGTAACTGCCGCCGCCTTTGGCGATCCGCTGGTCACCGTTCGAAAGGCGCACCGGCTCCAAACGCGGCGAAGCGCTGACGCCTGTAGCGGCGGTCGAACTGTAACCCGCACGCGGCGCAAGACTCACGGGCGCCCGGTCCGACGATCGCGAGCATCCGGCGATCAGCCCGAGCGCAGCGACGAGCCCTCCCGCGATCGCGAGTCCGCCGCTTGTCCACCCTGGCGATGCCTCACGGGTCCAGGCGATCCGTCGTAGAATATGCATACTCGAGCCTGATCCAACGCATCGGCGACCCGGCCCGCCGCGCGTTTACAGACGACGCAGGCGGACGGTGCCGCCAATATGGAGCACACAAGGTAAACCAGAGCTTAATGCCCGGCGTTTACACACCACGATTGAATTGGCAGCCTGCAAACCACAACTCGACAGCAACGACAGCATCTGTCCTTTGCAGCTTCGGCCGGAGATCCCCATGCCCGCTTCCCCACCCGCCGGCCTCCATTTCCTGTATGTCGCCGATCCGCTCTGCTCCTGGTGCTACGCCTTCGCACCGGTCATCGACGCCATGGCCACTCACTTCGCCGGCCGCTTGCCGGTGCGCCTGGTGATGGGTGGGTTGCGTGCGGGCAATACCAAACCGATGCGCGACGAGGACAAGGCCTACATTCGCGGCGCCTGGGAACGCGTGTCGGCAGCCTCCGGTCAACCCTTCGATATGGCGTTCTTCGATCGTCAGGGTTTCGTCTACGATACCGAGCCGGCGTGTCGTGCCGTCGTCACCGCCCGTGACTGGCAACCCCACGCCGAGATATCGCCGCTCCGCTTCAAAGCAGCCATCTCCGAAGCCTTTTACGCCCACAATCGCGACGTGACGGATCCCGCTGTCATTGCCGCGATCGCCGGAGAGGCCGGCTTCGATGCCGATGCATTCCGCGCACGCTTCGAAAGCGGCGACGTGCGCGCAGCCACCATGAAAGACTTTCTCATCTCCCAGGAACTCGGCGTCACCGGATTTCCGATGCTGGCGGCCGGCAGCGAACAGCATGGTTACGCGCTGATCACCAATGGCTATCGCCCGCTGTCCGGTCTCATCGAGGCAGTCGAGACCTGGCTCGCGAACGGCGCGCCCATCAGTCCCGCGACACCCGCGCATTGAGCGAAGAGCGAGAAATGCCGAAGACCTCAGCCGCCGCTGATGGGCCTTCACTATCTCCCGGCACTTGCGATGCAGGCATACTGGCGCATGCGCGCTCACTCGGCTGATTTATCTGCTATGCGATGCATCCGACGTTTGAAGGTGCAAATACATGAAGCCCGCCGCCAGAATCAAAGCCGCCGCCGATGTTCTCGAACAAGTGCTCGTCCACCACCAACCGGCAGCGACCGCACTGGCTGACTGGGGCAAGGCCCACCGCTTCGCCGGCTCCGGCGACCGCTCGGCGATCGGCAACGTCGTCTACGACGCGCTCCGCAATCGCGCTTTGTCGGTTTATCACATGCGCGGCGAGACCCCGCGTGCGCTCATCCTCGGCGCCCTCGTCAGCGCGCGCGGGTTGGGTGGCCCAGCAATCGCCGCCTTGTTCGACGGAGCGCAGCACAGCCTCTTACCGCTCACCGCCGACGAACTGACCCGCGTCAGCCGTGGCCCTCACGCAGGCGCCGCCGATTGGCAGCAAGCCAACATCCCACAATGGCTCGCGCCCCACTTGGCGCGCGTTTTTGGCGCAAACCTCATCGCCGAAGGCCAGGCCATGGCCAAGCGCGCGCCGGTCGACCTCCGCGTCAATACGCTGAAGGCGACCCGCGACGAACTTCAGGAAGCCCTCGCGCTGCACGGTGCGCAAGCGACACGGCTCTGCCCGACGGCGCTCCGTATCGCGGCACCCGAAGGCGACGGCCGCACGCCCAACGTCGAGGCGGAGGCAGCCCACGGCCGTGGCTGGTTCGAGGTGCAGGACGAAGGCTCCCAGATCGCCGCAGCCCTCACTGGCGCGAAGCCAGGCGACAAAGTTCTCGACCTGTGCGCCGGCGCGGGCGGCAAAACGCTGGCGCTCGCGGCCCGCATGGAGAACAAGGGCACCATCAGCGCTTACGATTCAGACAAGTCCCGCCTGCGCCCCATCTTCGAGCGCCTCACCCGAGCCGGCGTCACCAACGTCGATGTCATGACCGCCGGCGACACCGCCGCCCTCGACGCGCAAAAAGGCCGCTTCGACATCGTGCTCGTTGATGCGCCCTGCAGCGGTTCGGGAACGTGGCGTCGCAAGCCCGACGCCAAGTGGCGATTGAAACCGGACGTACTCACCGCGCGCATCAAGGATCAACAGTCGGTGCTCGCGCGTGCAGCCATCAGCGTGAAGCCGGGCGGCCGGCTCGTCTATGTCACGTGCTCGATCCTCGCGGACGAGAACACCGATCAGATCACGCACTTCCTGAACAAAAATGCGCATTTCTCGTGCATCCCGTGGCGCAAGGCCTGGGCCGACGCCATCGATACCGCAGCCCCGCGCGCCTCCGCCGACGGCCGTGACGATACGCTGCTGCTGACGCCCGCGACGCACGGCACCGACGGCTTTTTCGTCGCCGTCCTGCGCCGCGCCAGTTGAGCATACGGCTCACGCAGGCTGGCTCGTGCGCGTTCCCGATCACATCTCCCGTGACGGTCGAAGTGAGAAATATCTGTTTGGTCAAATTGTCGGCGGACAGCTGACGATAAGCGTTTGACAAGTATTTCGGTGCCACTAAGGATCGCCAGCCATTGGGGGATTTCGGGAAAGCCTCCGATACCGGCGTCCAAATCGACGGGCATGGCGCTCGACGGGGCCGGCAGCTTGGAGGACAGTCGTCCATCATGGCCCTCGTCGCAAAGCCGAAACGCAGCAAACGTCCGCAGGTCCGATCCTGCCTCGGCCCCGTCTCCGATCTCGAACAGCATTTGCCGCAGGAGTGGTGGCGCAAACTGTTCAATGCGCTCTACGTCAAGACCGACGGCGACGTCGTTGAAAACGGCGAAAACACCCGTCGCGAAGTCGACTTCATCATGGCCGCCGCGGCCATCCAGCCCCACAGCACCATCCTCGATCTGTGCTGCGGGCAAGGCCGCCATTGTCTCGAACTGGCCCGGCGCGGTTTCAAACACGTGATGGGCGTGGATCGCTCGCGCTATCTCATTCGCCTCGCCAAGAAGCGCGCCCAGGGCGAAAGCCTTCAGGTCGCCTTCAAAGAGGGTGACGCCCGCAATCCCCGCCTGCCCGAAAGCAGCGTCGACTGCGTCTGCATCATGGGCAATTCGTTCGGTTATTTTTCCGACAAGCAGGACGACGAAAAAGTCCTCGCCGCCGTCGCCAAAATATTGCGCCCCTCCGGCCAGATCGTCCTCGACATCACCGATGGCGCACACATGCACGAGCACTTCGAAAAGCGCTCCTGGGAATGGATCGACGAGCATCACTTCGTCAACCGCGAACGCTCCATCAGCAAAGAGGGCGATCGCCTGATCAGCCGCGAAGTCATCGTCCAGGATGAAATCGGCGTCATTGCCGACCAATTCTACGCCGAACGTCTCTACACCAAGGAAAGCATCACGAAGCTTTTGGAAAAGACCGGCTTCCGCAACGTTCGCCATCACGGCCAGATCGAAGCCCTGTCCGATCGCGACCAGGATCTCGGCATGATGGCCCGCCGCATCTTGTTGACCGCCGACGCGCCCGTCCTGCCCGTCCGCAAACCGCGCGGCAAAGCGCAGGTGCTCGACGTGACGATCCTGATGGGCGATCCCCGCCTGCCCGATACCGTCAAGCGCGGCGGCCAATTCAACCCCGAAGATCTGGAAACCGTCCGCAAACTTCGCGACGCGTTGTCTGAACTGCCGCAATACAAATTCCGCACCCTCGACAACCACGCCACGCTGGAGCGCGATCTCGCCGACCTCCGGACCGACCTCGTCTTCAATCTGTGCGACGAGGGGCTCAACAACGACGCCTTCAAGGAACTGCACGTCCCCGCCATGCTCGACGTGCTCGACATCACCTACACTGGTGGCGCGCCGGGCTGTTTGGCCGCCTGCTACGACAAGGGCCTGGTCCGCGCCGTCGCCCAATCCATGGACGTGCCTGTGCCGCTCGAGACCTATGTGCGCGCCGGCGACCAGGGCGCCACGTTGCCGTCCGTCTTTCCAGCCCTGCTCAAGCCGAATTTCGGCGACAGCTCCATCGGCATCACCAAGGATGCCGTGGTCAAGAACACCAAAGAGCTCCTCGATTATCTCGAACAGCTTCGCGTGCTGTTTCCCAAGCGCCCGATCCTCGTGCAGGAATATCTGACGGGTGCTGAATACTCCGTCGGCCTCGTCGGCAATCCCGATCAGGGGCTGCGCGCCTTGCCGATCCTGGAGGTGGACTTTTCCAAGCTCGATAAAGGCCTGCCACCCATCCTCGGCTACGAGTCCAAGTGGGAACCCGACAGCCCCTATTGGACGCAGATCAAATATCGCGAAGCGGTGCTGCCCGAGGCTGTGCAGCAGCAGCTGATCGACAACTCGTCGAAACTATTCGAGCGGCTGAATTGCCGGGATTATGCCCGTTTCGATTTCCGCGCGGACGCGAAGGGCGAGATCAAGCTGCTCGAAGTCAACCCCAACCCCGGCTGGTGCTGGGATGGCAAGCTCAACATCATGGCGGGCTTCCAGGGCATGCGGTATTCGGAGTTG
>JANLYD010000085.1:0-2236 GCA_031365465.1 Hyphomicrobiaceae bacterium | reverse complement strand
AACTCACCCCGGCCAGCCGATGGCGTCGCGCGCCAATTGCGCGAGGTTGGCGTCGAACGCGAAGCTTACGATGCGATCATCACCTCAGGCGATGTCTCTCGCAGGCTAATTGCGGCCTATGCGGGCCACGGCATTTTTCATCTGGGACCTGATCGTGATTTGGCGGTATTTGACGGCACCGGCGTGCGGCGGGTGGCAGCAGAAGACGCGGTCGCCATGATTTGCACGGGCCTCTTCGATGACGAGCGCGAAACACCCGAAGACTATCGCGAGCGATTGACCACCTACGCCCGGCGTCAACTCGCAATGATTTGCGTCAATCCCGACGTCACGGCGGAGCGCGGCGGCAAGCTGATTTATTGCGCAGGCGCGTTGGCTGAACTCTACGGCCAACTTGGCGGCGCCGTTGAGTACGCAGGCAAACCGTTCGCGCCGATCTATGATGCGGCGGAAGCGATTGCAGCTGAACTGACCGGCGTGGCCGTTTCCCGCGCGCGCATGTTGGCCATCGGCGATGGCGCCAAAACGGATATTCTGGGCGCGGCACGGGCTGGTATTCGCTCGGTGTTCGTGGCCAGCGGCGTTAGCGTGAAGCCCGGCGAAGCTTTGGGCGACGCCGCGCACCGGTTGTTTCCCGAGGCGATTGTGCGTCCGGTCGCGGTGATGAAGATGCTCGCCTGGTAGCAGCAGGGCGTCCTATGCCACGGTCAGTACGATCTTGCCGATGTGCTGGCTCGATTCCATGTGCGTGTGCGCATCGCAGGCGCGTTCAAGCGGATAAGTTTTATCGACGAGAATGCGCACCTGACCACTTTCAACCAGCGGTAAAACATTTGCGGCGACGTGCGCGGCGATGGCAGCTTTTGTGCCGGTGGTGCGCACGCGCAATGTCGACCCCGTCAGTGTCAGGCGCTTGAGCATGACGCGCATAAAATCGATCGTCGCGCTGGAGCCCTTTTGGAAGGCGATGTTGACGAGACGTCCATCGTCGGCGAGCGAGCGGATGTTGCGGTCGATGTAATCGCCGCCGACCATGTCGAGGATCACATCGACGCCGCGGCCTTGCGTGATCGCTTTCACCGATTGCGCGAAGTCTTCTTGTTTGTAGTCGATGGCGTGATCGGCTCCGAGTTTTAGGCAAGCTGCACACTTGTCTGCCGATCCGGCAGTGGCGATGACATGAGCGCCGCGCGCTTTAGCGAGCTGAATAGCTGTCACACCGATGCCGCTGGTGCCGCCGTGAACAAGAAACCATTCGCCCGATTTCAGCGCGCCGCGTTCGAAGACGTTGTGCCACACAGTGAAAAATGTTTCAGGGATCGCGGCCGCCTCAATCAGCGATAACGATTTTGGAACGGCCAGCACCGATCCGGCCTCGGCGATGCAGTATTGGGCGTAACCGCCGCCGTTGACGAGCGCCATCACGGGTTGGCCGATTGCAAACTGGCTCACCCCGTCGCCCAGGGCGGCCACGTGGCCGGACACTTCAAGCCCAGGGATTTCGCTATGGCCTTTGGGCGCTGGGTAGACGCCCATGCGCTGCATGACGTCGGGCCGGTTGACGCCGCAAGCTGCGACTTTGATTAGAATTTGCCCCGCGCCCGGCGTTGGAACCGCCACGTCGTGGGCTGGAACCAAGACGTCTGGCCCGCCTTTGCCGGCAATCTGAACGGCGGTCATCGTCGAGGGAAGGCTTTGCATGATTGGCGCTCTCGCACTTTCAGTTTATTTTACAAGGCAAACCGATCGGCAGCTGCCGTAACTTCATAAGGCCAACAGCGAGGGTCAGCACATGGACTGGGACGATGCCAAACCTAAACCGGTGACGACCATTGGTGACAATCTTTCAACGCTTTCGGTTTCGGAATTAGAACAGCGCATTGTCGAATTCGAGCGGGAAATTTTGCGCATCCGTCAGGAGTTGGCGCGCAAGCGGGCGCATGAAGAGGCCGCATCGAAACTTTTCAAATCCTAATTCTATTCGTTAACAGAAGCTGATCGTTTCGCCGCGCTGCCGGGCTCGCAAAAGTTTACGCGGGGGCGGCGCCGAACCTCTATTCTATTTACGTTTGTTTAAGGACAGCCGCGCATTATCCCGTCATCCAGCCATCTGGATCCAAGAGTGACGCCTTGTCACTCTGTTTGACGCCTCCCTGTCGACTTTCGAGCCGCTCCTTTTGGACGCGGCTCTTTTTTTGCTTTGTCCACAGGAGAGCCACAGACTGCCCCGTTTTGG
>JANLYD010000078.1:0-17147 GCA_031365465.1 Hyphomicrobiaceae bacterium | reverse complement strand
GGTCTGTTGGTGGGAGGGCGACAAAGCTGTCGTCCATACATCGACGCAGGCCATCTTCGGTACGCGGTCCATTATCGCCCATGCCTTCGGCATGCCTCCGGCCAAGATTCGCGTCGTCTCACGCTTTCTTGGCGGTGGCTTTGGCTGCAAGGGCCAGCTCTGGTGGCCCTGGATGTTTTGGGCAATGCTCGCGGCGAAAAAGATCGGGCGTCCGGTGCGGCTGGAACTGACGCGGGCACAGATGTTCACTTTGGTCGGTCGCCGGCAGGAAACACTGCAGGACTTGGCGCTCGGGTTTAATGCCGATGGTCGTTTCGCCGGCATTGAGCACCACGTGACTGCACAAACCTCAACACACGCCGAGTATTCCGACCCGACGGCGGTTTACACGCGTTACCTCTATGCTTGCCCTCATGTCACCACCTCGCACCGTCTGGTGCGCACGAATGAACCGCAACCGGTCCCCATGCGTGCGCCGGGCACGGCACCTGGCTTGTTCGCGTTGGAGTGCGCGATGGACGAGGCGGCAGAACGGTTAGGGATCGACCCAGTCGAACTGCGCCTGCGCAACTTCGCCGAATGTGATCAGGAGACGGGTCGGCCGTGGAGCAGCAATAGTCTGCGCGAGTGTTACCGCGTTGGCGCCGAACGGTTCGGTTGGGCGCAACGGCCTGCACCGGGCAGTGTCGTCGACGGTCGGTGGCGAATCGGGTGGGGCATGGCGACCACACTCTATCCGGCGATCCGGCAGGCATCCAAGGTCCGCGTGCATTTAGATGCCGACGGCTCGCTTCTGGTTCAATGCGGTACGCAAGACATGGGCTCGGGCACCTACACTGCGCTCGGTCAGATTGCCGCTGACGCGTTGGGGTTGCCGCTTTCGAGCGTGACCGTGGAACTCGGTGATACGTGGTTGCCTGACGGACCCTTTTCCGGAGGCTCGCAAGTCACGTCCAGTATATTTCCGGCAACTGACATGGCGACAGCGCAATTGCGCGCTACATTGGCCGCCATGGCCGTTGCCGATGATGCTTCGCCGCTTGCGGGGCACCGGCTCCAGGATCTGGACTTTCGCGACAGCATGATCCGCAGCCGAACCGGCAATGTCGGCGAGCCGCTGACCAATGTGCTCGCACGCAATGCTGCGAACGGGCTGGAGGCGGAGGGTGAAAGCGCAGCTACGCAACACACGACCTTGGCTGCCACCAGCATGGGGTATGGGGCGATATTTGTTGAAATCGGCGTCGATGTAGAACTGGGTGAAATTCGCGTTTGGCGCGTCTGCGGCGCCTTTGCCGCCGGCCATATTCTCAATCCGCTGCTCGCCAAGAGCCAGTATATCGGTGGTCTTATTGGCGGGATCGGAATGGCGCTACACGAGCGGACAGTGACCGATCGCGCCACCGGGCACATTCTCGGCGACACGTTCGCCGATTACCTGCTCCCGGTACATGCGGACATGCCAGAGTTCGACATCGCCATGATCGATGAAGACGATGCGCACCTCCCTGGTGGCGTCAAAGGGATCGGCATGCTGGGGACAGCTGGTATTCAAGCCGCTCTCGCCAATGCCGTGTTTCACGCAACCGGAAAGCGCGTTCATCGCTTGCCAATCCGAATTGAGGATGTGTTCGGTAGTTGAATGCGGCAATCCTTAAGGGATGACGCGGTCGGGAGGAAATGGGGGCGTTCTTGGGCGTATAGCGGACGTTGTCGACGGCTGCTCGCTAAGGCGAAGCCTTGGCGCGAACCATTTCCGCTTTCTCTGCAAAGCGGCTGTTGCAGGCGGGTGATGTCGAGACGATATTATCAAGCGTGCCAGCGTAGGCTGCGGGGCTTGCGACCTCGAACGATCTCCTGCAAGCGCAAGGACCAAAGGCGCAGTGCCCGCCGCTTTTCTAGCGTGTACTGATGTTGATCGTATCGACCGCCCATTGTCCGTCTCCTGCCGGTAACTTGGTTGGCAACCAACTCGCGAATATCGGGCGGTACGCCCATTGATGCCATGCCGGTTGCCGCGACGTGTCGAAGGTCGTGCAATCGAAAATCTGCAATTTTCAGCTCTCGCATCATTTCAGCAAACGTTGCACTAGGCGTCGTATCACTCATTGGCGACGGCGTGAGCTTGCGAGCCTGAAACACGTACGGCGAACCCTTCGAATCCGCACACGCTGCATTGAACTCAGCCCGCGCCATGCGAGACAATGGGATAATGTGGAAGGGCTGCTTATTCTTGAGTCGGTGCTCAGGGATTGTCCACTCATTGCCAGCCAACTCCACAAGCTCGGATTTGCACACTTCTGACCGCCGTTGGCCGGTGATCAGCAACAGTCGAATGACCCGGCCGATCTGCGGAGCTATCTCGAAAGTCGCGCGCCATATGGCCCTAATCTCATCGTCACTGGCCGCGCGGTCGCGCGCGTTCTCTTTGCCCTGCTTTCTGATGCGACTTGCCGGATGTATGTCGATGCGCCCCTCATCAATCGCCCACTGAAAGGCGGCAGATAACAGTGATTGAATCCGGTTGGCTTGTATTTTTCCCGTTTTAATTCCGATGTTAGACAAGATCGTCACCACGCAACGGCGGGTAATTGTTGACGCATCGCGACCGCCTAGCTCATTTTTGAGATGTAGCTGATACTGGCGTCGGTTACGCTCGGCTGATCTGATACCGTTGGACTCTTGCCACTCGGTCCAGCCCGCAATCACAGAGTCGAACGAATTGGCCATTGAAGCTGTTGCGGCTGCGACGGCGGCCTTCTTTGCTGCTTTAGGATCGACGCCGGTCAATTTAATCTCGGACAACCACTTGTCCTTGCTATCTAGAATATCGGCGGTCTTAGCGTGCTGCGCCTGATTGTGAAGTGTGTGTTCGCGTTGCTTGCCGCCGATACGATAGCGCAACACCCAACTACCGCTGCCGTCGCCGCGAACATGAAGCGTAAGCCCGGGATGCCCTACGATTGCATGAACTGCAGGGGGCTTTGTCGGCTCTCCGACCTTCGCCTTTGCCAGCGCAGAGTCGATCACCCGTTGGTTCGTCGAAATGGACATTAAAGGCATCCTTTGAACGTGAGCGGCTCGATCTAGCATCCTTGTCAGCCCCTCACCAGCCCCTCACGGATACGGACTTTGACCGCCGCGCGAAGTCTCGCGTTGTCTCGTAATAACTCATTAAAACATTGAAATTTAATAATTTTTATGAAGACATGCCCGGACCTACGAAGTCGTGCAAAACCGCATTCACACGATTGAAAATCGCAGTGTCGCCAGTTCAATTCTGGCCCCGGGCACCATTTCCCCTGTCCATACCCCGCTCCGCGCTCAATGATCCGTTTTCGGGGACGCTGGCTTGTGCGCCGGTCCACTGGGCCATGGCATGTCGATGGATATGCGCTCGCCATCCGCTTCGATGGTGCGCGTGAGCGTGGCAACAGGCAACAGGTTTGCTAGGATTTGGTCGATGGAGGGGCTGCCGAGCTTTGCTCGCGCTTCGGACGCAGCGAGGTCATGGCGGTCGGCGCGCCAGACGATTGTGAGGCCGGACGAGCGGTCTGAACCCATCTGTTGCCATTGGAGGTCGACCGAGGTGGACGCGGTCGTGTGTGTGTTGGGCTGCGCGAAGGCTGCCGTCGCGAGGTCGTTGAGGATCAGGCCAAGCGCTATGCCCACGTCGGCGGGGATTTGGATATCGGGGCCGTTCAGCCGGATCTGACCCCGCTTCAGATGCTCAGACAGCATATGGCGCGCGAACGCCTGCATGGCGACCGTCTGCTCGTGTAAGAGCAGGTCGTGCGACCGCGCAAGCGCCGACAAGCGCTCGAAAAGCGTTTCCAAGACCGGCGTGCTCGCGCCGGTTTGGCGCAGCGTCTGCGCGGTCAGCCCGATGACCGCCTGGACGCTGCGCGTGCGGCGCGCCAGTTCCTCGACCAAGGACTGCTGCTGCATCGACCAGAGTTCCTGCGCCTGCTGCTGCTTGGTGATGTCGACAAAGGTCACGATCACGCCTTCGATGCGATCGTCGATGGTGCGATAGGGACGGATGCGCATCATCCAGGCATTGCCGTCGTCGCTCTTCAGGGTGCGATCGAGAGGGGTCAGATCAGCGAGCACGCGGCGCGCATCAGCCGGCAGATCGGCATGGGCGAGGCGGTGCGAAAAGTCGGTGATGGGCCGGCCCTCGTCGCCAGGCAGAATGCTGAAGATGTTCATGACGCGCGGCGTGAAACGGTTGATCCGCAACATGGGATCGAGAAACAACGTCGCGACGTCGGTTGCAGCCATTAGATTCTGCAGATCGCTGTGGGCGCGAGAGATGCTTTCAAGTTTGTTCTTCAGCTCGCTGTTGAGCGTCTGCAGTTCTTCGTTGATCGACTGCAGTTCTTCTTTGCTCGTCTCAAGTTCCTCAGCCGTCGAACGATACTCCTCGTTCATGGACTGGAGTTCTTCGTTGGAGGCGCTGAGTTCCTCGGTAACGGCCTCGTACTGGTCGCGGCTATGACCGAGGTGATCGCGAACGGTTCGCAACTCCTGCTTGAGCTGTTCGACGATGGCAGGCGGAGCTTCCGCGCTATCGATCTCGGTGACCCGGTCAACGACGCCGCCCTCGATGAACAGCACCAAAGCGGCTCTACCGGACTCGGTTTCTACCGGACGCACCTGCAGGACGACGTGGCGCGCATGTCCGTTGAATGCGTCGGCGACGGGAACGCTGAGGCTCTGCTCGCCTTGCAGGAACGCGCGCTGCAGGCCTGCGCGCAAGTCCAACCGCAGTTCCGGCCGCACGATGTCGGAGGCCGCGTTCGTCATCGGCCCGCCGGAGTGCATGAGATAGCGGCCAGCGCTTTCCGACAGTGTCAGCACGTGATAGTCGGCGTTGACGAGCATACTCGGTGGCGCTGCGGCCTCGAGCACGACCTTGTGCACGTTCATGTCGGAAGCGGTCGCTGACTTGGGCCGCGCGGGCTTGCGAACCTCGTCGGGAACGTGCGGTCCCGCCAGGGCGCGCGGCAACGCGGGCATTTTATCGTGCGCCCGGCGGAGCGCCTGGTAGATGCGCCAATCGCGGTCCAGCACACGAAAGTGAGTGGACGTGTCGATCGTTTCGGACGCGCCGATGAAGAGATAGCCTTCCGGGCGAAGCGCGTAGAGGAAGGTAGACGAGACCTGTTGCTGGAGGTCCCGATCCAGGTAAATCAGCAGATTTCGACACGAAATGAGGTCGATGTGTGAAAAAGGCGGATCGCGAAGGAGGCTGTGGGACGCAAACACGATGACGTCACGCACCTCGCGACGCACGCGATATTGCTCACCCTCACCAATGAAGAAGCGTTGCAGGCGCTCCTCCGACACGTCGGCGGCGATCGACAGCGGGTAGACGCCTTCGCGCGCGATCTGCAGGGCGGCGCCGTCGAGGTCGGACGCGAAAATCTGGAGGTCGGGGCGAATGCCGCGGCGACCAGCTTCTTCCAGCAACAGGATCGCCAGCGAGTAGGCTTCTTCGCCGGTCGCGCAGCCCGCGACCCACACCCGGATTGGGCCGCCTACTGCGCGATCGTGGAACAGTTTGGGCACGACGGTTTTAGCCACCGCATGGAACGCCGCCGTATCGCGGAAAAATCTGGTGACGGAGATCAGCAGATCACTGAACAGCGCTTCCACTTCGGCGGGATTGTCCTTGATGAGCGCTGCATAGTCATCGAACTTGTCGACGCGCATGACCTGCATGCGGCGAGCCACCCGGCGGACAACAGTCGGGCGTTTGTAGTTGCTGAAATCGTGGCCGGTTTTCTGGCGCAGCGTCGTTATGATTTTGCCGAATGACTGTTCGTCGGAATGAAACACCTGCTCGGCTTGCAACTGCTTTTTCAGGCGAACGAGTTCACCCATCCGCCCGGCGATCTCGCGCAGCGGCAACACGAAGTCGGCGACGCCGCTGGCAATGGCACTGCGCGGCATGGACGGGAATTCGGCCTCGTTGGGATCCTGCACGAGAATGAGACCGCCGTTTTCCTTGACCTGCTTCACGCCGACTGCCCCATCCGAGCCGGCGCCCGTCAAGATGATGGCGAACCCATCGCCGTGCTGCTCGGCCAGGGAGCGGAAAAACAGATCGATGGGGGCGCGGCGGCCACGCGGTTCGTCGAACGGCGCGGTCGATATTTCGTCGGCGGTGACCAACAGGCGGCGATTGGGCGGAATGACGTAAACGGTATCGGCTTCAATCTGGTGGGTGCGGTCGACCTGCAGCACCGGCATTTCAGTGCAGCTCTGAATGATATGGGCAAGTTCGCTCTGATGCAGGGGATCGAGATGAACGATAACGACGTAGGCAGCGCCGGTTTTGTTTGGAAGCGCCCTGAAGAAGATTTGCAGCGCGGTGATGCTGCCGGCTGATGCGCCGATCCCCGCGATCGGAATCCGCGGGCCACCATTCGGTGCTTGCTGGTCAGGGTCGTCGTTGTCGGTACGCATCCATCAAAGCCCCATGCTCGTTTAGGCCTTGTTCCATTAAACGGCAGTGCGGCCGTGTTTCAAGCGGCGCGTACAAGCCCTTTTTCATCAGGGCGCCGATGCGGTCATGCCGTTGCCGTTGACGTTGGAGTTGGGATTGGGGTTGGGGTTTTCAAAAAGTCGCTGATATTCCGATTCTGGAACACCGTAGCAACCCTGTGCCGTTTTCACGAGACCGTCGCGGTCGATGACCGTCAGGTTGCGACGCCCGGTGCCGATCAAGCCCTGGCGTTCCAGCTCTTGGAGCGCCATCGTGACGCCCGGGCGCCGAACGCCCAGCGACCAGGAGAGAGCTTCGTGGGTGACGGCGAGCTCGGCGCCGTGCATGCGATCGTCGGCCATCAGCAACCACCGTGCGAGACGCTCCTCCAAGGTGGCTTTCGCGTTCGCCAGGGCGGCATGGGCGGTCTGCACGTGGACGACATAGGCGAAACACCGCATCGCATCGGCAAACGTGGGGCTCTCGGCCATGATGCGCTTGAAATCAGACACTGCGATGCAGTCGGCGCTGCCGTCGATGGTCATGTGGATTTCGTTCGGCGACCGGGTCGTGCCGAGCACTGCGCACAAACCAGTCATGCCCTCACGGCCCAGGATGGTGACCTCGACTTGATGGCGATTGGCGCGGTTGATGGCGACGAGAGACGCCAATCCGCTGGTGATGAAATAGATTTTCTCAGAGGGGACATTGGCCACCTCGAGCGCTTGTCGCGCCTTGAGTTCGACGGGTGTCAAAAACGGACCAAGTCGTTGCTGGTCGTCGTGGGAGAGACGGTTCAAAAGGTGATTGAATCTGTAGTTCGACCGGTACACCATTTTCAGACCCTGGTGATATTTATGCTAGTCGGCAACCGACACCCTCATTGTTACGTTGAGTACAAGACTGGAAAGGGTGTCATTGTTCCATCAGCACGCTGAAAGGTTCGTTATGCTCTTTTTGTTCGATGTCATCTCCGGCGACTTGCAACGCAGCCAAGATCCGGAGGGAAGCGAATTGCACGATATCGAGTCGGCGAAGGCGGAAGCGTTCTCGTGTGCGCGCCAACAGGCGGCGGAAGAACTCAACAGCGGCCGGCCATTTCCGGTCGATTGGAAAGTCGAGGTGTTGGACGGGAAGGGCATATTGCTGTCCACGGTTTTGTTTTCCGCTCTGTTGAACGCGACGCCTGCAACAGCGCGCCATCCCGATCCAGTTCATGCTTTTTCCGATCACTATGATCGCGCTAAACTTATTTTTACCGAAATCCAAAAAAATACCGCCGAAATGCGAATGACCTTTGAGGAAATATGCCAGAAGATGCAGGGGCTTCGTCGACGGTTGGATAATGAAAGCGGTAATGCTTAGGCTGGCAATATATACGGTGCTGGATAACAATCGTCAGAGCGACCACATGCCGGCGGCGGTCCGGAATGTGTTGGCGTAGGCGATCACGGATGCTTCGATGGGTTCGGCATAACCGCCGCCGATCGCGATCGCCACCGGGATGGCTGCTGCTTTAAATGCTCCGAGTACCATTCGGTCGCGAGCCGCAAGGCCGGCATGCGTCAAAGATAAACGTCCGAGCCGGTCTGCCGCCAGCGCGTCTGCACCGGATAGGTAGAACGCTAAATGCGGCCGGAATGCGGTGACGCGCGGCAGTGCCTCGGCAAGGGCCGCCAAATAGTCGTCGTCGGTCGTCCCGTCCGGCAGATCGACATCGAGCGTCGCCGGCACGCGGCGGAACGGGAAATTTTTCGCGCCCTGCACAGAGAGAATGAAGACGCGCGGGTCGTCGCCGAGGATAGCGGCGTTGCCGTCGCCTTGATGGACGTCGGTGTCGACGATGGCAACGCGGGTGATCCGGCCTTCGTCGAGCAGGGTCAGGGCAGCGACCGCCAGGTCGTTGAAAACGCAGAAGCCCGATCCGAAATCGCGATGGGCGTGATGGGTGCCGCCGGCCAGTTGGCCGGACAGGCCGTCGTCCAATGCGGCGCGTGCGCTAGCGATGGCACCGCCGACCGTGGCGCGCGAGCGGGCGACGAGCGTCTCGCTCCACGGCAAACCGATGCGGCGCATCTCTGTTGGACCAAGAGTGCCGGCGAGCATGGCGTCGACGTAGGCGGGCGCGTGCGCGCGCAGCAGATCTTCGCGCGTTGCGAGGGGCGCTGAAAGCAGAGTGGCGCTGCCCAGGATCTGGTCGCGATCGATCACGGCACGCAGCGCATCGTATTTGCCGGCGGGGAACCGGTGGCCGTCCGGCAGCGGCAGGGTCGGCACGTCGGGATAGAAAAAGCGCATTGAACCCTTTCGATGCCGGCAGCAGATGGCTCGCTACACCAGCTCGACCTGCAACGCGCCCGAATAGCGCACGGCCTCAGCTTCGCCTTTGCCTTTAGCGCTCGATTTCACGCCACGTCCGGCCTCAACCGCGCCAAGCACGACAGGCCGCTCGCCGGCTGAGCGCAGCGCGTCGAGCACTTCACCCTCGCGGCCTGCGGCAACGATCACGATCATGCCGATGCCGCAGTTGAAGGTGCGCAACATTTCCGCGTCGTCCAGATTGCCGGCACGGCGCAGCCATCCGAACACGGGAGGCACCGGAAATGCGCCGAGGTCGACGTGGGCTGCTAATCCGGCCGGCAACACGCGCGGCAGGTTCTCGCTCAGTCCGCCACCCGTGATGTGGGACAGGCCTTTGATCGCGCCGTTGGGGCCGCCGCCGCCGGTCGCCTTGAGTGCCGCCAGTATCGGTTTCACATAGAGGCGGGTGGGCGCCAACAGCGCTTCGGCGAGCGTCTGGCCGCGCCCGAACGGCGCCGCATCCGCCCACAGGTGACCTTCCTTCTCGACCAGCTTGCGCACCAGACTGTAGCCATTCGAATGCACGCCGGAGGCATGCAGGCCGATGAGCACGTCGCCGATCGCGATGTCGGCGCGGGGCAGGATTTCGTCGCGCTCGACAGCGCCGACGGCGAACCCGGCCAGATCGTAATCCTCGTTGCGGTACATGCCGGGCATTTCCGCCGTTTCGCCGCCGATCAAGGCGCAACCGCTCTGCCGGCACGCGTCGGCGATGCCCGCAATGACGCGCTTCGCGTTATCGACGTCGAGTTTGCCGGTTGCGAGGTAATCCAAGAAGAACAGCGGCTCGGCACCTTGCACGATCAGATCGTTGACGCACATGGCGACGAGATCGATGCCGATGGTGTCGTGCATTCCGGTCTCGATGGCGATTTTGAGCTTGGTGCCGACGCCGTCGTTGGCCGCCACCAGAATGGGATCGCGAAAGCCCGCAGCTTTGAGATCGAACAACCCACCGAACCCGCCGAGATCGGCGTCGGCCCCCGCGCGCCGAGTCGCCTTGACCAACGGCTTGATGGCCTGCACCAGCGCATTGCCCGCGTCGATGTCCACTCCGGCATCGCGATAGCTCACCGTTGCGTTGCGGTGAGGCGTTTTTGGGTCGGTCGGCATGATTGGCCTTTGACGAGAGAACTTTTAAGCAGATTGAGGCTGCAAGCGTGGCTCGGATGCGTCGATGGGCATCAGATGCGCTTTCGGCTGACTGCTCCGCTTTGCCTGATGGCCGGCGCCTGCTATCCGTCGTGCGACAGAATCGCAGTAAAATGGCACGTGGCGTTGTTCCGACAAAGTTACGGCGTCGAATAGCAGCGGTGCTTGCCCGAGGCAACCGGCGGTCCTCCAAAGTCGCGATCGGCGCAACGACCAACTCGGTAGCTGAAACATGCGCGTGACGACATCTGACGACAGCAGCCGGGGCAGACACCGGCGCGACACGCGAGCCCGCTGCGGGCTGAGTGCCGGGTTGGCTCTGGTGCTGAGCCTGACCAGCGCATATGCCGCCGACACCGGCGTCTATACGGTCGGCAATTATCCGGTCGATGCGCATGCCGCCGACGCGGTCGCGGCGAAGAAAACAGCGATCGCGGATGGCCAGCGTGCAGCGCTGCGCTCGCTGCTCAAACGGCTGGTCCCGGTGACCGCCTATCCGCGCCTGCGCAAGTTGAAGATCACCAAGCCCGATGCCTTGATCGACGGAATCTCGGTGCGCTCGGAGCGAAATTCGCCGACCGAATATATCGCCAGCCTCGATTTCTCGTTTCGTGCCGACGCAGTGCGGGCCCTGCTGGAGCTGGAAAATCTGCCGTACGTCGATACGCAGGCGCCGCCGCTCACGCTCGTTCCCGTGTGGCAGTCGGCCGCGCAGCCGTTGCCGGGTTTGCAGCCCGATGCTTGGACGACGGCGTGGGCAAGCGTCGATGTCACCCATGCCCTGACGCCGATCAAACTGGAGCCGCTGAAGCCCGGCGTGCATGCCGATACGCTCGCCGCGCTGGCGAAGGGCGACACCACGCTGCTGCGGACCTTCGCTGCCGAATATGGCAGCCCGGAACGGCTGGTGGTGGCTATCCTGGCGCCGGTGCCGAAAGAGCGCAAACTGCAGGTAACACTGGTCGGCCGCGATGCGGTCGGCAGCATCGCGTGGATCAAAGGCTATCGCTTCGACGCGGAAGACCCCGGGTATGCTGTGGAACTGGCCGCCGTCGTGTCCTTGGGCGTGCTCGAGGGCCGGTGGAAGGCCGCAGGCGCGCGCGTGCAAGGGCCGCTGCGCGACCCTGGCGCTGTTGGAGGCGCCGATGGTCCGCCGCTCAATATCTCGGCGGCGACGACGAATGGTGGCGGTGGCGCTGCCGGCGGCGACGACCTGCGCCTGTCGGTCGAGTATCGCAACATCGGCGAATGGGCGAGCATCAGCCAGCGGCTGTCGCAGATCCCCGGCGTCGAAAATGTCGACGTTGCCGGCATGTCCGGACGCTCGGCGCGCATTACGCTGCGCTATGCGGAGGGCGTGGAACGACTAGCGGCTGTGGTCGCGCAGCAAGGACTGAACCTGCGCCAGAACAGCGGCGGTTGGGTTCTGACGGGGACGGGGCCATAGGCAGGCGGTGACGCGGCGAGCAAGTGGCGACGTTGCGATGAGGTTGTGACGCGGCGAGCAAGTGGCGACGCGATCGCGTTATGACTTGGTTTTCACGTAGCTGCCGGGTGCATCCTCGATGACGCCAAGTCTTGCGCCGGGCTTACGCGCGGCGACCATGTTGCCGGAATATTGCGCCAGCCATTTCGACCAGTGCGGCCACCAGCTACCCTTGACTTCGGTGGCGCCGCTCAACCATGCATCGAGCGTGGTGCAGTCGGGATGGGAGAGTGGCCGGGTGTTGACCCAGTAGGGATATTTCGTCTTGCCGGGTGCTGACACCACGCCGGCGATATGGCCTGACGCCGCCAGCACGAATTCAACGGGACCGCCGAACATCTTGGCGCCGGTGAAGACCGACTTGGGCGGCGAAATGTGGTCTTCGCGCGTCGCCAGTTCGAACACGGGCAACTTGACTTTGCCGAGATCGATGGTGACGCCCGCCACCGACAGCTTGCCCAGCGCCAGTTTGTTCTCATGATAGAATTCGCGCAGGTAGAAATTGTGATTGGCGGCGGGGAGGCGCGTCGAATCCTGGTTCCAATAGAGAAGATCGAAAGGCGCGGGCTTTTTGCCGAGCATGTAGTTGTTGATGATGTACGGCCAGATCAGATCCTTGGGCCTGAGCATGTTGAACACCGTCGCCATGTTGGCGCCGTCGAGATAACCCTTCTCCTCCATCAGCTTGGCGATGGACTGCAACTGGTTCTCGTCGATGAACAGCTTCAGGTCGCCGGCTTTGGTGAAGTCCTTCTGGGCGACCAGGAACGTCGCTGAATTGAACGGTCCGTTGCCTTCGCCCTTGGCGGCGAGAACGCCGAGCGCCGTCGCCAGCAGCGTGCCACCGATGCAGTAGCCGAGGATGTTGACCTTTTTGGTTTTGCACTCCCGGCGGGCTGCGTCGGCCGCGGCCATCAGGCCGTCGGTCATATAATCTTCGAAGGTTTTGCCGGCGAGTTTTGCGTCAGGGTTCACCCACGACACGACAAAGGTCGTGAAGCCCTGATCGACGACATATTTAATGTAACTTTTTTCGGACGTCAGATCGAGAATATAGAATTTGTTGATCCACGGCGGCACGATCACGAACGGAATTTCGTGCACTTTTTCGGTGGTCGGGGTGTATTGGATGAGCTGGAACAGCTCGTTCTGAAACACCACTTTGCCGGGTGTGACGGCGACGTTGCGGCCGACTTCGAACGCCGACGTGTCGGTCTGGCTGATCTTGAGCAGATCGCCGCTGCGGGCGAGATCGGACGCCAGATTTTCCATGCCGGCGACCAGATTGGCGCCTTGCGATTTCAAGGTTTCGCGGACGACTTCGGGGTTGGTGCCGGGATAGTTGGAGGGCGACATCGCGGTCAGCATCTGCCGGAGAGCGAACTCCGCCTGAGCGCGGGAGCGTTCGTCGAGCCCTTTCGTGGAGTCCAACGCTTTGGTCGCCCACTGCGACGTGACGAGATAGCTCTGCTTCCAAAAGTCGAAGTAAGGGTTTTTGTCCCAGTCGGCGTCGCGGAAGCGGTTGTCGCCCGGTTCGGGTTTGGCGACATCGGGTGCCGGCTGCCCCATCATCTTCTGCGCCGTATGCTGCCAGAGCTGGAAATAATTGCGCGTCAGTTCGCCTTGCATTTCGGCGAGCTTGGCTGGATCCTGCATCCAATGCTGGCCGATGCCGGCCCACACCTTGGCGGCTTCGGTCATTTCCTTGGCCGGGGGCGTTTTGGCAGGACGGGCGACCGCACCCTTCTCGATCAGCTTCGCCATCATGGCACTCGACTGCTGCATCAGCCGCAACATGTTGCGAGCCACCGCATCGGGGTTCGCCGCGAGCGCTTGGTTCGCGTCCAGATAAGCGGAGGTAGGGTCGACCAGTTTTTGCATCGGACAATTCCGCACGGTGAAATCAATAGTCGATCATAGCCGATAGTTCACAAAAGCGGAAACGTGAACGCCCGGGGGACCCGTCGACAAGGTGTTTTGCCTGGGCGGGCTGGTCGAATTTCTCACCGGGACTAACGGCGATGGGGGCCAATCCTTTGACCTGACTGCCGGATCACCGTATGTACGGCGCGCGTCGAGTGGGATTATGCCGTTCGCCGTAGGTTCACCTCAGCCCAAGCCCCACGAGCCCTGCCGTGATCGAAGATTTTCATCGTATCAAGCGCCTGCCGCCCTACGTGTTCGCCGAGGTGAACCGGCTGAAAGCGGCGGCGCGAGCGAATGGCGCCGATATCATCGACCTCGGCATGGGAAATCCGGATCTCGACGCACCGCAGCATGTGCGTGACAAGCTGGTGGAAGCGGTGGCGAAGCCCCGGGTCGACCGGTATTCGGCGTCGAAAGGCATCCCCGGCCTGCTCAGGGCACAAGCCGCCTATTACGATCGCAGGTTCGGCGTGAAGCTGAAGCCGGACACACAGGTCATCGCTACCCTGGGTTCCAAGGAAGGTTTCGCCAACATGGCGCAGGCCATCACCGCGCCCGGCGACGTGATCCTGGTGCCGAACCCCAGCTATCCCATCCACGCGTTCGGCTTCCTGATGGCGGGCGGCGTTGTGCGGTCGGTGCCGGCAGAGCCGACGCCGGCATTCTTTCCCGTGCTCGAACGCGCGTTCATGCATTCGATCCCCAAGCCCATCGCGCTGGTGATCTGCTATCCGGCCAACCCGACAGCGCATGTGGCGACGCTGGATTTCTATCGTGATCTCGTCCAGTTCGCCAAGAAGCACGAGATCATGCTGCTGTCCGATCTCGCCTACGCCGAAGTTTATTTCGACGACAAGGCGCCGCCGCCGTCCGTGCTGCAGGTTCCGGGCGCGATGGACGTGTGCGTCGAGTTCACCTCGATGTCGAAGACGTTCTCGATGGCTGGGTGGCGCATGGGGTTCGCGGTCGGTAACGAGCGGATGCTGGCGGCGCTGAGCCGGGTGAAGTCGTATCTGGATTACGGCGCGTTCACACCGATCCAGGTGGCGGCAACGGCGGCGCTCAATGGTCCGACAGACTGCATCGAGGAGATGCGGCTGACGTACAAAAGACGCCGCGACGTGCTGATCGAAAGCTTCACCAACGCCGGTTGGGCGTTCGAGCCGCCGCAAGCGTCGATGTTCGCCTGGGTGAAGGTGCCCGACGCTTACAAGGCGCTCGGCAGCCTCGAGTTCTCGAAACTGCTGATCGACAAGGCGGAGGTGGCGGTGGCCCCGGGGATCGGTTTCGGTGAGCACGGCGACGATTACGTGCGCATCGCGCTGGTCGAGAACGAGCACCGAATCCGTCAGGCCGCCCGCAACTTGAAGAAGTTTTTCGGCACGGGCACGGAGAGTTTGCACAACGTGCTGCCGCTGGTGAAGGCGGGTTGATCGAAGCGATCATTGATCTCGCGTAACCGCTTGAGTATGAGAAACTTACAGAGATCCTGATCAATCGATCGGAGCCACCCATGACAGCAGCCGATCTCGATCTATCGCGTGCCCTTTCGAAATTCGCCTGCGAGCAAGGGGAAATCTGGGTTGCGAAGAAGAAGATCGAACTCGATGCGTTGCCGACTGGCACGGTGGTTCTGATCGACATCGCCACGGGCGACTACGTCGCGGGAAAAACTTTTCTCGAAGTCAATCCGCTCTTCACGCAACGCTTTGGTTCGTCTGCACTCGGATTTGTATACAGGGTGCGAGATCGAACTTTCATAGGTGGCGGCGTTGGCTAAAATGATCGGCAGTGTCGATGAACTTGGCCGCCCCGTCATTCGCATCGAGGTACCCGAAAAAGACGGATTGCTCGTGGTGGTGGATACTGGCTTCAATCGAACACTGATGCTGCAGCATGACGAAGCAATATCGATGGGATTCACGTTCACGGGACTTAGCGAGTATGTGGAACTCGGAACATCGTCGGTCAGCGAAGTGCAACGCGCGACGGGCCGAATTCACTGGCTCGGGAAAATTTTGAACATCGATGCGTTCGTCTCGACCGAACCGCCTGCCACTCACCGCCCTGACACTGCCCGCGCGTTGCTGGGGACTGAACTGCTGCAGGACTGCCTGCTGCTCGTCGATTTTGCCGAACGAGTAGTGGAGATCGAGACGCAAGATTGAGCTTCGAAATCGCAATTTCCGACATGCATCTCAACGAGCACGCCACGTGACCCTGAAACTCGAATCACGAACAGAAACTCCCATGCGGATCGGCATTGCGGGGTTGGGCACGGTGGGCACGGGGTTGCTGCATCTGCTCGACACGCATGGGGAGCGGCTGCGCGATCAACTCGGCCGGCCCATACAGGTGACTGCGGTATCGGCTCGCAACCGCTCCAAGGATCGCGGCGTGTCGCTTGCAGGCATGCGTTGGGTCGACGACCCCGTGAAACTCGCGACAGACCCCGGCATCGACCTGTTCGTGGAACTGATCGGCGGCGACGAAGGGGTGGCGAAAAAAGCGGTCGAGGCGGCGCTATCGGCCAAGAAACATGTGGTGACGGCCAACAAGGCGCTGCTGGCGATGCACGGCGTCGAACTGGCGAAGCTGGCCGAGAAGAACGGCGTGGCGCTGAATTTCGAGGCGGCGGTCGCCGGTGGCATTCCGGTCATCAAGACGATGCGTGAGGCGCTGGTGGGCAACCAGGTGCGCCGCGTCTACGGCATCCTCAACGGCACCTGCAATTACATCCTGACCAAGATGCAGACCGAGAAAGCCTCGTTCGCGGAGGTGCTCAAGGATGCGCAGGCGAAAGGCTATGCGGAGGCTGATCCGACCTTCGACGTCGGCGGTTTCGATACGGCGCACAAGCTGACATTGCTGACGGCGCTGGCGTTCAACACGCGCGTGGCGTTCGACCAGATCCATATCGAAGGCATCCAGTCGATCACGGCGGCCGACATCGAAGCGGCCGACAGTCTCGGCTATCGCATCAAACTGCTCGGTGTGGCGCTGCTGACCGACAGCGGCATCGAACAGCGCGTGCACCCGGCCATGGTGCCGAAGGAAGCGGCGATCGCGCAGGTATCGGGCGTGACCAACGCGGTCGCCATCGACGGCGATTTCTCGGGCAATCTGCTGCTCGTGGGCCCTGGCGCTGGCGCCAGGGCCACGGCGTCGGCGGTCGCGTCAGATATCGTCGACGTGGCTGCTGGATTCGTGTTGCATCCGTTCGGCGTGCCCACGGCGCGGCTGAAAACGTACAAGCGCGCCAAACTCGGCCAGCATCAGGGCGCCTATTATATCCGGCTGACGGCGTTCGACCGCCCCGGCGTGATGGCGGCCATTACCAAGCGCATGGCGGAACGCGACGTGTCGCTGGAAAGTTTGGTGCAGCGCAGCCCGCGAGGCGCTGTGGGCGCACAGGCGAGCATCGTGATCATCACGCACGCCACCACCGAGGAAGCGATCCGGCGCGCGCTTGACGCCATCGAAGCCGACGGCAAGGTCGCCGAGAAGCCGCAGATGATCCGCATCGAAACGTTGTAGAGGCGACGGACGCTCGATACGGCGGCGATTTTAGCGATCGTACATGGTTAGCTCTTGCCACTCGTCGCGCAACACTGGCAAGGACTGCAAGAGAGTGCACGCCCCGCCAGCCGAGCGAGAGACCGCCCTATGTCCGTCAACAAAGCAACCGACGCAACTCTTCCTGGCCTCGACCGTGTGTTGTCGATCGAG
>JANLYD010000060.1:0-4681 GCA_031365465.1 Hyphomicrobiaceae bacterium | reverse complement strand
TCAAAGCCTCGTGAAAGGCTTCGTTGCGGATGCGGTCGGAGAGCAGGGTGCGGTGGTATTCGATGCGCATGTGGCGTTCCAGATTTTGAATACGATGACGTCACAGTGCTGTGGTGACGCCGAAAACGGTGACGAGTTCTTCGGGTGAGAGGCCGCCGTGATGGCCGTGAAAGGGGTTGTCGATGATGCCGCGCTCGCGCCACCAGACGAAATGATTGGCTGTCGGCAGGACCAGTACATCGCCCAGGCGCGCGCGAAGTTCAACGGAAACGAAGGACGTGCCGAATAGTCCGGCTGACAGCGCCTGGTCGATCGTCATCACTTCGGCGATGCCGTTCAGTCGCTGCTTCAAACTGGTGCAGGTGGCGTCACGGCGCTCGGGTTTCAGATGCAAGAACATGTCGCGTGGCGACCCGTTGGGCCAGATGGTGTGCCCGGTCGGGCTGACGGCAAGACATCCGGCCAGATCTGGCCAGCGCTCGTTGATGTAGATCGTGTCGTTCCGGTTGCCGGCGACCTGGCCGTGATCGGCGGTGAAAACGAACAGCGTGCCGGGGCTTTCGACGCCGGCCAGCAGGGCATCCATCGTGGCCCAGAAGCTGCGCACTTCGGCGTCGTGGATGGGCGATCCCGGCGCGAACATGTGCGCGGACGTATCGAGGCCAGCCCAGTAAAGGTTGATCAATGCCTTCTCGTCGCTGGCGGCGAGCTGCTGTTTCAGATGCACCAGTGCTTCCGGCAAGGTGGCGTGCGTAATGATGTCTGCGCCGCTGGAGACGATGGTATTGTAGGGACTGTGTGCGTAGGCGCGATTGGCAAGTTGGACCGAGCGCACGCCGTGACGCGCCAGCCGATGATGTGCCGTCTCGCGACCGACGATCATGTCGCCGACGTCATAGCCTTTCTCGACGCACGAAACCGCGTCACGGCCGAGCGTGGCGAAAGCCAGCGACTGAATGGTTTCGCCATAGGCTGGCACATAGAGGTTCCATTCGTAGACAGCATGTTGGGCCGGCAGTGTGCCAAGATTGAGGGTGGTGACGGAGGCCGCTGTGGTCGACGGAAACAGCGCCGAGATCGGCGTCAGGACGCCTGTGTCGACGACGTTGCGCATGATGCGCGACTGCGCCGCGTAGCGCTGCCAGAACGTCCAGCCGAAACTGTCGATGAAGAACAGCACGATTTTGCGGGGACGTGGATATGTGCCGCCAAAACAGTCGGGTGGCAAAAGCGCGCCGGTTCGCTCGCCGGTAAGCAAAAAATGCAAGGTCGCGGAGATGTTGGCGAACGAGTAGTCGGCGTAGATCGGCTTCGACAGGTGATCGCCAAAAGGCTCGAAGCGCGCGAGGGTGTGAACGTTGAGCATGGCGTGGTGTTAGCCTGCGGACGCGAGGACGGCAACGCGTCTACGTCTCCGCTCAGAGCCACCGCTCGCAGCCTTGTTGACGGGGGGTGCCGCCGTTATGCTGCGCGCAGTAGTAACAAGCGAAGTGGATGCCGCCGCCGATGACGTTAACGAGCATGACCGGCTTTGGCCGCAGCGATGGCGGCAGCGCGGTGGCTGCCTGGACGTGGGAAATCCGAACGGTCAACGGGCGCGGGCTGGATGTGCGGCTACGGCTGCCGCCGGGGTGCGAGGCGCTGGAGCCGAAAGTGCGGGAGGCGATTGCACGCAAGCTCAATCGCGGCAGCGTCAACGTCGCGCTGACGACGCGGCAGAACGGGTCGGCGGTGACGCTGAAGCTGAACGAAGCGGTGCTGGACGATTTGCTGCGCGCGGTGGACGCGGTGCGGGCGCGGGTTGGTGGGCCGGCGCCGTCGGCTGAATCGCTGATCGGGTTTCGTGGGGTCATCGAGCCGGTGGAGGCGGGCGAGGACGAGGCGACGGCTGCAGCGCGGACGGCTGCGATGCTGGCGGGCCTCGAGGTAGCGCTGGACGGCGTGGTGGCGTCGCGGCGGGCCGAAGGCGGGCGGTTGGCCGACGTGATTGCCGAGCAGTTGGCGGTGGTGGAGCGGGGCGTGGCAGACGTTGCGGCATCGCCGGCGCGGAGCGTGGAGGCGGTCGCGGCGCGCCTCGGTGAGCAGGTGCAGAAGCTGTTGGCTGCGTCCGGCAATGCGCTGGACCCGGCGCGGTTGCATCAAGAGGCGGCACTGCTGGCGACGCGGATCGACGTGGAAGAAGAGCTGAAGCGATTGACGGCGCATCTGGCGGCGGCGCGGGATCTGCTAGCGGCTGAAGAGCCGGTAGGGCGCAAGTTCGATTTTCTGACGCAGGAATTCAATCGTGAGGCCAATACGCTGTGCTCCAAGGCCAACGATCCACAGATCACGCGGGCCGGACTTGAACTGAAAGCGGTTATCGATCAAATGCGGGAGCAGGTGCAGAACATCGAATAGAGCGAACGCGCAGCCATGCCGTCCAAGCCGCCCTCCAAGCCGCCGATCCAGCAGGCGATCCAGCCGTCGTCGACAGCAAAGTCGTCAAAGTCCGACAGGGTTGCGGAAAGGAATGCGGTTGCCAGTAAGGGTAATGCCACAAGTGCGGCGGCCGTGAGTGCGGGGATCGAGCGGCGCGGATTGTTGCTGGTATTGTCGTCGCCGTCGGGGGCGGGGAAGACGACGCTGGCGCATCGGCTGGTCGAGAGTGATCAGCACATCGCGATGTCGGTGTCGGTGACGACGCGGACGTGCCGGCCGGGTGAAGTGGATGGCCAGGATTATCACTTCATCAGCGACGCGGCGTTTGCGGAGCGTCGCGAGCGGGGGGAGCTGCTGGAGTGGGCGGCGGTGTTCGATCATCACTACGGGACGCCGAAGGCGCCGGTCATGGAGGCGCTGGCCGGCGGGCGCGACGTGCTGTTCGACATCGACTGGCAAGGCGCACAGCAATTAAACGAGCAGTTGCCGCACGATCTGGTGCGGGTGTTCATTCTGCCGCCGGACGGTAAGACGCTCGAGCGCCGGCTGACGTCGCGCGCGCAGGACGCGCCTGAGGTGGTGGCCAAGCGCATGAAGAAGGCGAGCGCAGAGATCAGCCATTGGCCCGAGTATGACTACGTGATCGTCAATCGGGATATCGACGAAAGCCACGCGCATCTGCAGGCGATTTTGACGGCGGAGCGGCTGAAGCGGCGGCGGCAGTTGGGGCTGAGCCGGTTCGTACGGGGGATTACGGATCAGTTGTGAAGGGGGGGCGGTGCGGGGGAGTGGGGCAGATGTCGCCGTAGGATACGGTGTTTGTGGCTCGCTGTGAATTGAAACAACCACTCGGCCCAGTAATTGCATCGAAGCCCGGTTAGTCAGCTTCGGCGGCTCAGGAGATGTTCGATGCACAATTGCTATGCATTCGATGGTGGAAACGCAGGAGACTGGCGCGTTGTATCGATGTCTCCGCGATGTGGAGCCGCGCTGGAGTCTGTCGAATACATTGACGTTCGGCGTTCTGATCGTCGCGAAGAAATACCAACCAGCACGTGGACACTTCACGGGCAAATCAGCAATCTGCGATACGCAACACGTGCCGAGGTGACAACGCTTCGATCAACGCAGGAAGCGTTGGGTCGCCCCGAAGCTCGGCAAGCCGCTCTCATTCCAATCAAGAAGTCCGAGGCTTGGTGGAATCTCGCACAAGATGAGCGGCGCTCATTATTCGAGGAACAATCTCAGCATACGGCAATCGGTGTGTCCTACCTGCCGGCAATTGCGCGCCAGCTCTATCATTGTCGCGATCTACGGCAGCCCTTCGATTTTCTGACATGGTTCGAGTATGCACCGGAAAACGCAGGCGCGTTCGAAGAACTCGTGACTAAGCTACGGTTGACGACCGAGTGGCGGTATGTCGAGCGCGAGATGGACATTCGCCTCGAAAGGTACCGATAGCCAGACGGTCTGTGTGGGGTCAGAAGCAGGAGTATTTCTGTTTTATCGGCGGTAAGTCAGCTTTCGGAGCAATCGGCTACGCCTCACCCTGACCTCTCCGCATCGAAGGCGATGGGGAGAGGGGATTTTGCGGCGGTTGGAGAATCTGGCTTGAGGCTGCCTTGTCCGGTACTCAAGTCGTTGGCGCCTTCGCGCCGCGCTTCCTCGTTCTCCTTGTGCACGGGAGAAGGGAAGTGAGTGTGCGGCCGGCACGGGTTGCTATTCGCCCTTGTCGCAGGGGGTGGTTTTGTCGATTGGGGTGGCGTCGCTAGCGGCGGGTGCCGCGGTGGTGGGTTGGTCGTGGATTTTGGCGAGGGCTTCGGCGATGGAGCCGCTGTCGAGGCTGTCTTTGTGGATGGTGACGGCGGCGCCGGCGGCGATCAGGGTGGCTGCGCGTTTGCGATCGAGCAGGCCGCTGACGACGATGATCGGGCCGGTGTAATTGCAGCGCCGCAAAAACGGAATGGTGTGGGCGGCGTTGTCGTTCGGCTTCAAGTGGTCATCGAGAAAAATGAGATCGGGCTGGCGTTCGATGACGCGGTCGAGGGCGCTGCCGAGGGTGGCCGCGTGGCGGGTGACGATGTCGTAACCGAAGATCGAGTGGAGGGTTGCCTTCAGTCTGTCGGCATCGAGCTTGGTATCTTCGACGACGAGGATATCGTTGAAGCGGGGGCGACTTTGGCGCGCAATTGCGAGTGCGCTTTTGCGTTCGAGGAACGCGCCACCAGCGCTTGACGGTGTCGATGGCATGGTATGCTCCAGA
>JANLYD010000044.1:0-44449 GCA_031365465.1 Hyphomicrobiaceae bacterium | reverse complement strand
CGCAGCGAAAGGGACGCAAAAGCTGCGGCGAAGGCGATGGCTGCGCTGACGGCTGCTGCAAAAGATGGTGCCAACGTCATGCCCGCATCAATCGAATGCGCGAAAGCCGGCGTGACGACGGGCGAATGGAGCACGGCGCTGCGGCTGGCCTATGGAGAATATCGGGCGCCGACGGGCGTGGGGGGCGGTTCGACGCAAGTGATCAACTCGAACGATCAGGTCGTGGCGATCCGTAAATCCGTAGAGGCGGCGTCGGCCAAACTCGGTCGGCGGGTGAAATTTCTGGTCGGCAAACCGGGGCTCGACGGGCATTCGAACGGCGCCGAACAGATCGCTGTGCGCGCGCGCGACTGCGGCATGGACGTCGTCTATGAGGGCATTCGTTTGACGCCGGCGCAGATTGCCCGCGCCGCAGTGGATGAAGCCGTGCACGTGGTGGGATTATCGATCCTGTCGGGGAGCCACGTGTCGCTCGTGCGCGACGTACTGGAGCTGATGCGCCGCGAGGGTGTCAGCGATATTCCGGTCGTCGTCGGCGGTATCATCCCGCCGGAAGATGCGGCATTGCTGAAGGCGGCTGGTGTGGCGGCGATTTATACGCCGAAGGATTTCGATCTCAACGCCATCATGGCCGACATCGTGCGGCTAGCTGCGGGTGGGACGGAGAAGGCTGCCTGATGTTACTGAAGGCGCCCGTTGATCGTGGTGCCGAGTCCTTGCAGCTTGATGTTGTTATTGTTGTTGAGCGCGCGGTTGATGGCCTCGTCGCGTCCTTCGCCGCCAGCGGACCCGCCCCTAACAGTGACGGATTGAGTTCGTTGCGTGTCGCGTAGATTTTCCCTTTCACGGTCGATGTCGGCCTCGAGTTCTTTGATTGCCCTGGCGTCGCGACTATTCTGGTCGTTTGCCGTGACGCGTTCTTGATCCGAGACAGTCGGACCTGACAATGGCCTGACGCGTTCGCTCATCGCCTTCTTGAGCGTTTCGATTTGCGCCGACTTATCTTTTATTGCCGTCGCAGATGCAGTTCTGTTGGGTTTGTCGCCGACAATAATGACTTGGGTCGGCTCGACCGCCTGCTTCGGTGTGACTTCGGCAAACGAGATAATGATCTTGTGTGTGTCCATTCGTTGCGCCAGAAACATTTTGCCCGGGCCCTTGAAATGCGACATGTTCCACGTCGGTCCCACGCCATTGATATTCGCGGTGATGACGAATTGAACCGACGTTCCGTAGGCTGCCTTGGATTTTGAAATGCTGTTGTCGGCGCCGACGCGTCCACCGCCCTGTGCGGATTCGGACGCCAATCTGGACACTTCTGCCAATCCCAGCCCCGCCGTTAGCGAACGTTTCCGATAATCGGCGGCGCATGCGTCGGGTTTGGTTTCAACCAGCGGCATTTGCGGTGAGATCGCTTGTTTGCCGGCTGCTGCAACGGGCTTTTGTTTGATGTCAAAAACGATCGTTTCGTTATAGACACGCTGCGATGTCGTATCGAGTTTCGCACCCCAGTCGAAGACGCGAGTTGCCGCCGCCAGCACCGTGCTGGATTGCGTGCCGGCCGGTGTCAACGTCATCTGCTCATCGACCTGCAGGGTAAGCTCGGCAACGGCCACCCAGTTATTTTTCGTGTGGCTAAGGCTCGGAGTTTTGGGTGGGGTCGACCAGAAATAGCTTCGATCGACAGCAGCCAACTCACACTCGATTGCGTCGATCACATGCCGCGGCGTGACATCGGTGTGCTCATAATCAAAATGTGGAAGCGTGGTGCATCCGGCAAAAATCGCGCTGAGAGAAAACAAACTCAATCGACGGAACATGACGCACTCGCTGAAACATAAATAATGTTGTCGATAAAAACACATGTGCCAACGATGACGCGTGCTAATTTGGCAACGCGGGAGAGATATTTTCGCCTAGCGTTTCCCTCGGCAACGCGACACGAGACGGTTTTGGTTGCAGAGGCGCAGCAGTGTCATCGCCCTCCAGCGGCTTTCGAAGGCGCCCATTCTGAATTGTGTGGTGTTGCTGCTTGCCACTCCACCAGCGATCCTCTACATAGCGCGGAGGTCATTCCAGAATTTGCCTGAGTGGGCTCGTTTCGACGAGACGCTTGGTGTGTGTCGACTTACGAGATTTGCCATGAACAAGACTGAAGACTTCCACCCCGAATATCACATGATCAAGGTCGTGCAGACGGATGGTACGTCGTTCACGACGTATTCGACCTACGGCAAAGAGGGCGATACGCTCAACCTCGACATCGATCCGCTGACGCATCCGGCCTGGACCGGCGGCAACCAGCAGTTGATGGATCGCGGCGGCCGTTTGTCGCGCTTCAAGAAGAAGTTCGAAGGCATGTTCTGAGACGCGCCGGCTCCGTCCGTCGTGCTTCGTGTATTTCGGAACCCGGCTGCCATTCGGCAGGCCGGGATTTCAGTTGTGTGCCCAAGCAACGTGAGTTGGCAGGGGTTGCGCGGGTACTTGCTTGGGCGTGTGCAAGGCCCTGACGATCGCAATCGGGCTTTGTGGCTTGGCAAATGCAGCAGCTCACACTTGCCCGATCGCTATCCACAATTTCGGCATGAAGTGCGCCTAGGCTTTTGCCCGGTCGTGTGCTGGCAGCGTGTTGCGGCGGACACGCGATTCGGTTAAGCAGTGGTAACTGCACACGAACACAACGGACCGTGCGGGACGGGGGCCGGGGATTGCAAGGCAGCATGCAGCATCTCGTTTCAGGGCTTGTTTCACGATTGCTCACGAGGCTGCTCGACGCAGCGCCGCGCATGGGCTTCGTCGTGCTCGCATCGGCGCTGCTGGCTGGCTGCGCGACAGTCGAGCTGTCGCCCCATCTGCAGCCGCTGTCGAAGGACACGCTGATGCTGCTCGGCAAGAAGGGCATGGAAGTGCCGTCGCCGATGTTCATTCGCATCTTCAAGGAAGAGAGCGAGTTCGAGGTCTGGAAGCAACGGGCGGATGGGCGCTTCCATCATCTGAAAACCTATCCGATCTGCAATTGGTCGGGTGGCCTCGGACCCAAGGTCAAGCAAGGCGACAAGCAGGCGCCGGAGGGCTTCTACAAGATCGCGCGCGACCAGATGAACCCGAATTCGCAATTCTATCTGGCCTTCAATCTCGGATTCCCGAATGCTTATGACCGGGCGAACAAGCGGACCGGCGATTTCCTGATGGTGCACGGGAAATGCAAGTCGGCCGGTTGCTATGCGATGACCGACGCGTTGATCGAGGAAATCTACGCGCTGGCGCGCGAAAGCTATCTGGGCGGGCAGGACCTGATCCAGGTCCACGCGATGCCGTTCCGGATGACGGACGCAAACATGACGCGGCATCAGGCAAATACGTGGATGCCGTTCTGGCAGACGCTCAAGCAGGGATACGATTATTTCGAGTTGACGCATCTGCCGCCGGATGTGGCTGTATGTCAAAAGCAATATCTGGTCAACGTGCGGATGCAGGGCGGCGCGCCACTTGGCAAGCTCGATGCGGAAGGGGCGTGTCCCGCGCTCGAACGTCCGGTGCCGGTGCCGTTCACGCCGATCCCGGGCGAGCAGGTGGCTTCGAGCCAGACCGTCGTGCAAGGCCAGAAGATGCATCTGTTCGGTGCGCCTGCCGCGATGACGACGGCGGCGCGGCCGGCATCCGGATTTCAATTTCCGCGCTGATGCGTGACAGTCACACAAAGAGCACTCGAGACACCAGACCATGCGCGTGTCTAGGCGGCTGATCGCGATCGTGCTGCTGCTGGCCGTGGGTGCGCTGTCGGCACTCGTGCTGTGGAGCCCGGTGCGTGACGCCGACTCGATGGCGCTCGCCAAAGAGCGTGCCGTCCGGCTCGCGGCCTATCGCACGGGTGTGCCGGCCTTCGACGAGCGGGCGCAGCAAGCGGGCCTGGATGCGCGTCTGAAAGCTGGCGGGTTCAAGCTCGGGGCGCCGATGTTCGTGCGCATCTACAAACGCTCGTTCGAACTGGAGGTGTGGATCAAGCGGGAGTCGCGTTTCGAGCGCTTCGCGACGTATCCGATTTGCTACTTCTCAGGCAATCTCGGTCCGAAATTGCGGACAGGCGACTGGCAGTCGCCGGAGGGAATCTACCAGATAGGTGCTGGCCAACTCAACCCGCACAGCCGCTGGCACAAAGCATTCAACCTTGGATTTCCCAATCGTTACGACGAGTCGCACGGTCGAACCGGATCGTTTCTGATGGTGCATGGCGGATGCAGTTCGGTGGGCTGCTACGCGATGACCAACCCAGCGGTGGACGATATCTTCCGCCTCGCGCGGGCGGCGTTGAGTGGTGGGCAGGCGGTCATTCAAGTGCAGGCCCTGCCGTTTCGCATGACGGCGGAGGCGTTGGCGCTCAGGGTCGACCATAAATATGCGTCATTCTGGGCCGAGTTGAAGGCGGTGTCGGATGCGTTCGAGGCGTCGCAAATCCCGCCTTCGGTCGCGGTGTGTGGCGGCCACTATGTGGTCATGGATGGAAAAACCGGTGGGCTGGATGCGACGGACTGCCGTCGACTGTAGCTGGAATGGTACGCTCGCTGGTCACAGGTTGTGCATATGACTGTCAGAGGTCGCGCGATCTGGGAAATGGGACGTATTGCTCCTTTCCTGCGGGCGATGTCATCTGATAGAAACCTAGGCAGTTCATCGAGTGGCTTTTGGATGCGGCGGGGCATCCACGGAGACAAAATGTGCGGCGAGTAAGCCTGAACATAACGGGTTCCCCACTGGGCCTTCGGGCCGGCTTCAAGACGCTTGCCGCACTGCTGACGGCGATGCTGGTCGTGGCGCTCGCCGGATTGCGGCCGGCGCTGGCGGTGGTGATCGAACTCAAGGACGTCGCATCGGACCGGGTGGAGCGCCAGCGCGCGGAAGCGATCGGGCAACTGCCGTTGCCTGGCACGCCCAACGTCGGTCAACTGGCCGAACGGCTCGCCGAAAAGAAAATGGCGATGGGCAATCCCATTCTGATCCGCGTGTTCAAGGCCAGCTCCGAGCTTGAAGTGTGGATGCAGAGCGGGGACAAGTTCGAATTGTTCGCCATCTATCCGATCTGCAACTGGTCGGGCACCCTCGGCCCGAAGATCACCGAGGGCGACAAGCAAAGCCCGGAAGGCGTCTACACCGTCAGTTCGCAGCAATTGCATCTGGTGGGGCGGCATCCGCGTTCGCTCAATCTCGGCTTTCCGAACGCGCTCGACCGGCAAATGAGCCGGACTGGATCGTATATCCTCATTCACGGAGGCTGTTCTTCGGTCGGCTGCTTTGCGATGACAAATCCAGTCATCGAAGAGGTCTATAGCCTGGCGCTGGCAGCGCTCGGCAAAGGCAAGCAAGACGCCCTGCAGGTGCACGTCTATCCGTTCCGCATGACGGAAGAGCGGCTCCAGGCGTACGCGCTCAACGAATGGTATGACTTCTGGCGGAATCTCAAAGATGTGAGCGACAGCTTCGAGCGCACACATCTGCCGCCAAAAATTACCATCTGCGAGGGCCGCTACTGGGTCGACGACGATGCGAACTTGCAGGAGGTGGCCTCTCACGGCCCTTTAGCCGTATGCGCCGTCTCGCTGGTCGAGGCGGCGTCACCGAGAAGTCCGGCCGTTGCGGACCTGTCGGCAGCCGTACCCAAGTGGCCGCTGCGGGCGATGCTGCATCCGGCTTTGGTGCCATCACTCCCATCAGCACCCATGCTGCACAGTCCCCAGGCTCGATTGGCGGCTCGATCGGCAACGACGGCCCCGTCGTCGGTCCTGTGGAACCGACAGTTGTCGTCGCTCTTCAACCCGCAAAGGCCAAGCGCGTGGCGAACCGGCTTGCCGACGACGATGACAGCGGCAAACGCGCCAGACGCCCGGTCCGCAGGTCGCAGCCCGATCGCAAAGGTGGGCCAGCCACTGAGGATCCCCTGTTCAACATCGCTAACTAGCTGCCGGCATTGGCTGGCGGCGGCGGCACGATCGCGGCCTACGAGCCTGCAGGCGATCACCAAGATGCCGCGAACGGCCGCGCGACGGGGTTGACGGCTAGCATATGGACGGCAAGATACCCTTGCCGTTCGCCGCATCGATTTCCCGGTCCAGACAGGTCCCATGCCAACACCTCACATCGAGCCCGATGCGGCCGCGAGCCGCAAGCCTCGCGTGCCGCAGTCGTTTGGACGCGGGGTCGAGCACATGATCGAAAGTTTCTTGTTCTCGAGCCGCTGGCTGCTGGCCCCGTTCTTCGTCGGCTTGGCGCTGAGCATCTTCATCCTGCTGGTCAAGTTCGTGCAGGAAGTGGTGCACATCTTTTCCATTCTGCTATCGGCGACCGGCACGCAATTGGTGGCCGAAGTGCTGGGGCTCGTCGACCTGACGCTGACGGCGTCGCTGCTGATCATCGTCGTGTTTTCGGGTTATGAGAATTTCGTCTCGCGCATCGATCACACGCAGCATCGCGACTGGCCCGAGTGGATGGGCAGCATCGATTTCGCCGGACTGAAGCTGAAGCTGATGTCGTCGATCGTGGCAATTTCGGCGGTGCAAGTGCTGCGGCTGTTCCTGGCGCTGCAAACGACTGGGGACCGAGAGCTGTACTGGTCGATCGCAATCCACATGGTGTTCGTCGTGTCGGGCGTGTTGCTGGCGCTCACGGATCGTATTGCCGGAAGTCATGGGCCGGCGACACCGCCTGCACCGCCGCCTGTACCACCGACCGGCAGCCCATCTGCTCAACATCAATCTGACTTACCCCGGAGCGTCTAATGCGTGCGAAGATCAATGGCATCGAGATGGCCTACGATGTGCGTGGGGATAGTGGTGCGCCGGTGGTCGTGCTGCACCATCCGCTCGCGACCAACATGAGTTTCTGGGACGAAGCTGTGGCAGCGCTGGAGGGCAAGTATCGCGTGGTGCGGTTCGATGCGCGCGGCCACGGCGCGACGGAAGCGCCGGTGGGTCGTTATGATTTCAAGACGCTTGCACAAGATGTCGTGGCGCTGATGGATCACCTCGGAGCCAAGCGTGCGCAGTTCGTCGGCCTGTCGATGGGCGGGATGACGGCGCAATTCCTGGGGCTCGATCATGCGTCGCGCTTCTCCTCGATCAGCATCGTGTCAGCGTCCAGCAAGACGGCTGAGGCGATGCGGCATCTGTGGTCCGACCGGGTCGTGGTGGCCCGCGAGAAGGGCATGGGTTCGCAGGTCGAGCCGGCGCTGCAACGGTGGCTCGCGAAGTCCGCACGCGAGGGCCGTCCCGATCTCGTCGCGCGGTGCACGAAAATGATCGAGACCACGCCGCTGGAAGGCTATGCCGGCTGGTGCGGCGCCATCGAATATCTCGACATGACGGACAAGCTCAGCGGCATAAAAGTGCCGACGAAAGTCATCGTCGGCGCCGAAGATCCAGCGACCCCGGTAGCTGCTTCGGAGACGATCCAGCGGCATATTCCGGGTTCGGAACTGACAATTTTGCCGGGCGTGTCGCACATGCTGGCGATCGAAAATCCGGCGTCGTTTCACGCGGCGTTGCTGCCGTGGCTGGCGCGGCATCGGGGGTGAGGCCGTCAGTGCGCGGTTGCCCCTGATTGTCCCGATGGACCAAGTCTACAGCGACGTTAGTCTGCCAGTATCAACCGCACGTTTCGAAGCCCAAGATTCGATGGTGTCAGGCCGAACATTTCGCGGAACGCGGCGCTGAGGTGAGCCGAACTCGCAAGTCCTGTGGCGTGGGCAGCGGCCGTCAGCGATGTGCCGTTCGCGGCGAGACGTACGACAGCGCTCAAGCGGCACCACATGCGGTAACGGCGGAACGGGACGCCTGTTGCCTCCTTGAACACGTGAAGAAAGCGAGAGACAGACAGGTCGGCATCGCGGGCCAATTCGACGGCATTTTGCTGGCGGGAAGGATCGCTTCGAAGATCGCAAATCGCATCGGCAATACGCTTGTCGATGTGGAGCGTGTCTTGCAAGCCAAGCCGCTGCACCAGTTCCGGCCCCGTTTCGTGCCAAGATTTCGTGCCGCATCGCAAGGCCGCCAAACATGCGATCACGGACGTCACGTCGTCAGCCGCACGCCGTGGCCAGTCCTGTACCGCTTGATAATCTCGGCTCAGAGGATCAAGATAGAGAAACGCCATCGTGCCCGTGGCTCGGAGTTGATGCAGCGTATTCGGCTTGATGAGTGCTGTTCGACACGAACTGCACCTTTGCTGCCGTCCAAGCGGATCGTTTGCGACGCCGAATGGCCCGTCGATCCCGATCGCCAGAACGGCAACAGCGCTCCGGTGTGGGCTGAGATCAAAGGCCGGACCGACGTACAGCGCTCGTGCCCCCCACAAGACGATCAGGGGCTTATTTTGATTGCCATAGCGAGTTTTTGAAAGCGGCTCACTGTCGGTTTGCATAGTTTCCTCCGGACGTCGATGCGAGGCGGGACTGTCTGCCTCCCGACGCAATCAGAACGAGGCCTATTGTGCAAATTCTCATCAAGACGATGCTGGTCGTAGCCGGTATCATTCACTTGCTACCTTTCCCAGGTGTCTTTGGCGTCGCAAACCTGGAGCGGCTCTACGGGCTATCCTTCGATGAGCCGAATCTGCTCATAATGATGCGTCACCGAGCCGTGTTGTTCGGTTTGCTTGGCATTTTGATGATCGCCGCCTCGATGCGGGCGGAACTGGCTTCCGTCGCGATCGCAGGCGGGTTGGTCAGCGCTGCTGCTTTCATCGGCTTGGCATGGTCCGTAAGCGGCTACAATGCTGCTCTCGGCCGGATCGTAATCGCAGATTGCGTCGCTGTCGCTTGCTTGCTGATCGCTGCCGTCTGCCGATACGTAGCTGACCAGCCATCGTAGAAACCCAACGTTTCAGATGCGGCTGATGATTGCTGCGATTGCTGCATGTGCCTTGGATCGTCGGGAGCATTGAGTGATGCGTCGTGCATGTGGTTAAGTGGCGCGAAGCCCGCATAGGAATCCTTCCATGACCGCCACAACCACCACATCCAAAAATCGCATCCTGCGCCTCAACGCGCGGGACAATTTGATCGTCGCGGTCGATGCGATCGAGATGGGGGCGGCGGCGGACAATGTGATTGCGACGGCGCGGGTGCCGCGCGGGCACAAGATGGCGACGGCAAAAATCGCCAAGGGTGCGCCGGTGTTGAAGTTCGGGCAGATCATCGGGTTCGCGAGCGAGGACATTCTGCCGGGCGCGCATATCCACACGCACAATTGCGGATTTGCTGCGTTCGAGCGCGACTATGCGTTTGCCGAAGACGCGAAGATCGAAGCGATCTTGCCGCTCGAAGCGCGGGCGACGTTTCAGGGGTTCAAGCGTTCAAACGGACGCGTCGGTACGCGCAACTATATCGGTGTGGTGACATCAGTGAACTGTTCGGCGACGGTGGCGCGCTTCATCGCCGAGGCGGTCAACAAATCGGGATTGCTTGCCGACTATCCGACGATCGACGGTGTCATCCCGCTGGTGCATTCCACGGGCTGCGGGATCGACAGCGATGGCGAGACATTCGAAGTTCTGAAGCGGACGACGTGGGGCTATGCGTGCAACCCGAACATGGCGGGTGTGCTGGTGGTCGGGCTCGGGTGCGAGGGCTTCCAGATCGCGCGCATGAAGCAGGCGTATGGCATTCAGGAGAGCGCCACGTTTCGCACCATGACGATCCAGGACACGGGCGGCACCAAGAAAACGATCGCTGCCGGCGTGGAAGCGGTGAAGGCCATGCTGCCGATCGCGGGTCGTGTAAAACGCGAAACAGTGCCCGCATCTGAGTTGATGCTGGCGTTGCAATGCGGCGGTTCAGACGGTTATTCCGGCATCACAGCAAATGTCGCGCTGGGTGTGGCTGTGGATATGCTGGTGCAGCACGGGGGCACGGCGGTGCTGGCTGAAACGCCAGAAATCTATGGCGCGGAGCATCTTTTGACGCGGCGGGCGCGGGACCGGGCGACGGGCGAAAAGCTCGTGACGATCATCAAGTGGTGGGAGGACTACACGGCGCGGGCGCGCATGAGCATGGACAACAACCCGAGCCCCGGCAACAAAGCCGGCGGGCTCACGACCATTCTCGAAAAGTCGCTGGGTGCTGCGGCAAAGGGCGGGTCGACGACGCTCAATGCCGTCTATCGCTATGCCGAGCCGATCACCGAGAAGGGCTTCGTGTACATGGATACGCCGGGCTACGATCCGGTGTCGGCAACGGGGCAAGTGGCTGGCGGCTGCAACATGCTGGCATTCACCACCGGGCGCGGGTCAGCTTACGGCTGCAAGCCGACGCCATCGATCAAGCTTGCCACCAACACCGACATCTACACGCGCATGATCGACGACATGGACATCAACTGCGGTGATCTCGTCGATGGCGTCCCGCTGGCCGACAAGGGGCAGGAGATCTTCGACAAGGTACTGGCGGTCGCGTCAGGCGAAAAATCGAAGTCGGAAGAGTTGGGATATGGGGACGCGGAGTACGTGCCCTGGCAGATCGGCGCGACGATGTGAGTTTGGGGCAAGTCCCCAAAGGTTCATCTGAGCTACGGTGAGCGTCCCCTCATCCCGGCTTTGCCCGACTTGTCCCCATGAGAAAGGGGAGAAGAGAGGTTATGTTGACGAAGTAGCCACGCGTGGCTACTTTAAGGGTATGGTAACTGTCGGCATCAAAGCATTGAAAGACAACCTCTCGGCCTACGTGCGCAAGGCCGAGGCTGGGGAGACCGTGCTTGTGACCGATCGCGGCAAGGTCGTCGCCGAGCTTGTGCCGCCACGAGCGCCTGCGAAGCCCGCGACGACGGAAGCGGAAATACTCGATCAACTCGAACGCGAGGGGCTGTTGATCCGCGCCAAAAATAGGGGGCCATGGAAAAAGCCGCCGCAGAGTATTGGCGGCGTCCCGTTCGAGCAGTTGATGCGTGAACACGATGCCGATCGCGAGGATCGTTGAACTATCTCGACACGTCCGTGCTTATGGCGCACTTGCTGGGTGAAGATCGTCGCCCACCGGTTTCATTGTGGTCTGAGCCCGCAATTTCGAGCCGTTTACTCGAGTACGAAGTGGTTGTGCGCCTCAACGCACGTAACGCAACGCCAAAAGTATACTCGGTGGCGCGCGCCCTTTTGGACGATATCGAGCTAATTCCGCTCGATCCTCTGTCCTTGGACCGCGCGTTGCAGCCGTTTCCGGTGCCGCTTCGCACGCTGGACGCGATCCATCTCTCGACATTTCTCTTTCTTCAGGGGCGCGGTTTGAAGCTGCAGCTTGCCACCTATGACAAGCAACTGGCGAAGGCTGCCAAGACGTTGAGTATTCCGCTCGTCAAGGTGTGAAAGTACCTCATATGCCTGAGCTTCCGGAAGTTGAGACGGTGCGACGCGGGCTTGCTCCTGTGATGGAGGGAATGCGGGTCGGGCGGCTGACGCAGCGGCGGCCGGATTTGCGATTTCCGTTTCCCGAGCGGTTTGCCGAACGCGTCGAGGGCCGCAAGGTGCTGCACGTCGGCCGTCGCGCTAAGTATCTCGTCGTCGAGATCGAAGGCGGCGACACCCTCGTGATGCATCTGGGCATGAGCGGGCGGTTTGCAATTTTGCCGCCACCGTTGGCTCCCCATCTTCCTTCACGACAAAGTTTGGCTGATTGGAAGAGTGCCGAGAGCGATCCTGCGCGGATGGTTGCCGTGGATGGCCGCCTACGCGGGCATGACGATGTTGGTGGTGCGAAGACGGGTGCGTCAGAGGCACGTGGGTCAGGGATAGGTGCGACAGAGCTTGGAGAGGCGACAGGCGCGCGGCAGCTTGGGGCGTTCGTACATGCGGCTGGAGATGTCGACAAGCACGATCATGTGACGTTCGAGATGAGCAACGGGGTCGTCATTACCTACAACGATGCGCGCCGGTTCGGTTTCATGCTCCTCATTCCCACCGCCGAACTGCAATCGCACGCGCTGTTCGCCGACATCGGAGTCGAACCGCTGGGTGACAAGCTGACAGCCGCGCATCTGGCCACGCGTGCGCATGGGCGCAAAACCGATTTGAAAGCGTTTCTGCTCGATCAACAAAACATTGCGGGCTTGGGAAACATCTACGTGGCGGAAGCGCTGTACAGGGCGCGGCTCAAACCGACAAAGCCGGCTTCGATTTTGGCATTGCGCAATGGCCAGCCGAGTCCGCACGCGGTGAGGTTGGTGCCGGAAATAAAGGCGGTGCTGGAAGCAGCACTGCAGGCGGGCGGGTCGACCCTGCGCGATTACCGGCAGGCCGATGGCGAGCGCGGATCGTTTCAGGATCGCTTTCTCGTTTATGGCCGCGCCGGTCAAGCTTGCTCTCATGCCGGATGCATCGCATCGATCAAACGCATCGTTCAGGCGGGACGATCGACGTTTTACTGCCCGAAGTGCCAACGGTAGTATGAGGCGATACCTGTAAAACTATGGCACCACGCCGAAGCTGAAGGGTTGTGTTTTGTCATAGCCCTGCTTGAGCAATGGAATGGCATAATCGGCGCGCAGTGTTCCGAGTGGCGAGTCCCAGCCGATGCCGACGCCGGTCGAGACTCTGAGGGATGCCGCAGTGCCGACGACGCCGGGCAATGCCGCCGCTGTTTTGTTGGCGCCCCACAGCGAGCCGGCGTCGACGAATGCCGCGCCGCTCAGGCCGACGTCTTTGGGCACGCCGGGAATCTGGAATGTCGTCTCGGCTGTCGCTGCCATGAAATTGCGGCCGCCGAGAGCATCCTGGTTGGCGCTGAGCGCATCACGTGGCCCGATGCCGGCAGTGGCGAAGCCCCGCACCGTTTCGCCGCCCTTGTTGAAGAGATCGAGCAACCGCACGTCCTGCCCGCCCCATCCTGAAATATTGCCGCCTGACACGCGTCCCATGAACGTGACGCCGTCGGCGATGGGAACGTAGGCGCGCGCGTCGGCGGTGGAGCGGATGTAGCGGACGTCGCCGCCGACACCGGCCAGGTCCTGGTTCTGCGTGACGAGGACTCCCGACGTCGGGTGTTTCTTGGTGTCGCGCGTGTCGTAGGCAACGCCATATCCGACCGACGACGTGTTGTAACTCGACGAGGGATTCGTGGGAAAGCCCGGTACCGCTTCGCGGATCGCTAGCGATGCGGCGGGGCCGACATCGTAAAGCGTGCTGCGGACGAAGGTGTAGTTGACGCTCGCCGACAGTTGGTCGTTCAGGGAAACACCGAAGCGGACATCTCCGCCCACTCGGCGGCTCTTGTAGGACGCCTGCTGGGTGAGATCGACGTCTTTGTAGAAAAGATCGAAGCCGGCGGCGACGTTCGAGCCGAGCAGATGTGGTTCGGTGAACGCGGCTTCTGCTTGCCAGCGCACGGCGCTGCCCGACAGCTTCAACTGCACATACTGTCCGTTGCCGAGCAGATTGCGTTCGGTATACGAGATGTCGGCGATAATGCCTTCGGCGCTCGAATATCCCCCGCCGACCGATATGGCGGCACTGGCGTCTTCGACCACCGTCACGATCAGTCGCCCGCGATCCGCTGTTGTTCCAGCCTCGATCTTGATTTCGACGCTCTTGAAAAACCCCAAGGCTTTGATGCGCGTCCGTGCGCGTTCGACCAGGAACGCATTGATCGGATCGCCCTCTGCCAGTTTCATGGCGCGCCGGATGATAAGATCCTTGGTTTGCTCGTTACCGCTGATGTCGATGCGCTGGACATAGAGCGGCTGGCCGGCTTCGATGCGGAACACCACATCGATTTTTTTGTTTGCGCTGTCGGTGTGCGGCACGACCTGAATGCGTGCGAACGGTTGCCCGGTCGTTGCGAGAATTTCGTTCATCCCCTCGACGGAGCGTTCCACGGCTTGGCGGCTGTAGGGCGCGTCGGCTTTGACTTTCATGACGCCCGTCAGTGTGCGCTGATCAAGGCCTGCGATAGCCGAGTCGATGCGCGCTGAGCCAAACGTGCGCTTCTCCGCCTCGTCGATCGTGAATGTCACCACGTAGCTGGATTTCTCGGCATTCAGCTCCGCCTTGACATCCGTGACGCGCGCATCTGGAAAGCCATTGTTGGCGTAGTGGCGCTGGACGAGTTCGCGATCGTGTTCGATCCGCTCCGCATCGTAGAACGCGGCCGCTTTCATCACATCGAGCCAACTCGATTCGCTCGTTGTGATGACATCCCGCAATTGCCTCTCCGTGAACGCTACTGCGCCGGCGAATGCGATGCGGTCGATCTTGTTGACCGGGCCCTCCTTGATCGCGAACGCAATGTCGACGCGGCCGTCCGGCTTCTTGCTCACGACCGGTTCGACCGTCGTCGTGATGCGTCCCAGCCGGCGATAGAGATCGCGGATGCGGATGGCTTCAGCATGTGCTCGTGCCTGTGTGTAACGACCGCCGGATTTGAGCTTGGCTTCGGTGGCGATGGTCTTGCTGTCGATTGCACTGGCGCCATCGAAGGTCACGGCCTCGATGATCGGGTTCTCGACGACCGTCACCACCAGTTTACGGCCATGGCGGTCGATGCGCGCGTCGGCGAACAGGCCGGTCGCCATGATGGACTTCAGTCCCGTGTCGAGCGCGCCGTCATCGGCGTTCGCTTCGGGAAGCTTGATGTGCGCCCGAACGACGTCCGGCGACACCGTCTTGAGACCCAGGACTTCGATGTCGGTAGCGTTGCCGCTCGCCCAACTCGAGTTTGCAGCGGCCTGTACTAGCAAGCACGTCAAGCCGATCCGGCAGATCAATCGAAAAAGTCGTGCGCACATGCGGCGAACCTGCAAACGCAACGGCTCGCGTGGGTCAACCGACGCACTCCGTTGCTGATTTTGTAAATCCCCGCCAACGCCGGATTAGAAGCCCATTGAGGCGAAAATGCAGACCGGACAATGCTATAGCGGCGTATCGGCCGATGTCCCTGCTTAACGCGACGCGTTTGCTCGGCTGGCGAAGGCTTGCACGTGTCTGCGTCCCCTTGCTCGTTGCCGGTTGCTTCGTTACGTGTCGGTTCACGCCTATCCGAATACGAACACACCGGAGCCCGCTCATGTCCTATGAAACCATTCTGGTCGAAACGCGTGGAAAGGTGGGGCTGATCACCCTCAACCGGCCACAGGCGCTGAATGCACTCAATGCGCAGATCATTCGCGAAATCGGACAGGTGCTCGATGGCTGGGAGGCGGACGACGCTATCGGGTGCATCGTCGTGACGGGCTCCGACAAGGCGTTCGCGGCGGGCGCGGACATCAAGGAGATGCAGTCCAAGTCCTACATGCAGGCTTACAAAGAAGACTTCATCAGCCAATGGGACCGGCTCGCGCGTTGCCGCAAGCCAACCATTGCGGCTGTGGCCGGCTTCGCGCTCGGTGGCGGCTGCGAGGTGGCAATGATGTGCGACATCATCATAGCCGCTGATACGGCCAAGTTCGGCCAGCCCGAGATCAAGCTCGGCGTCATGCCGGGGGCTGGCGGCACGCAACGGCTGACGCGCTTTGTCGGCAAAGCCAAGGCGATGGAGATGTGCCTGACGGGCCGCATGATGGACGCTGCGGAAGCAGAGCGATCGGGCCTCGTCAGCCGCGTGGTGCCGGCCGCCGACCTGATCACCGACGCGCTCAAAACGGCTGCGACAATCGCCGAGATGAGCTTGCCCATCACCATGATGACGAAAGAGACGGTCAATCGCGCCTACGAGACGACATTGACCGAGGGCATTCGCTTCGAACGGCGGGTCTTCCACTCGATGTTTGCGGTTGCCGATCAAAAGGAAGGCATGGCGGCGTTCGTCGAAAAGCGGAAGCCGAAGTTCAGCGGCAGTTGACGGGGTGACGTGGAAAGCGAGCGCTCACGTAGTCAAGTTGCCTTCCGAGGTGACGACGCCCTGCTGCAACTGGAGTTCTACCGGGGTGCGCCGCAGGATCAGGTAGCCTGTGAAACTCAGTAGTGCTGCCGAGCAGCACAGCATCAGATTGAGGGCGACCCAGCGATGGGCGCCCAGACCGATGTCCGACGATCGGCTCATGGAAATTGTCGTGCCGAGCAAGACGGCGCTGACGGCAAATTGACCGTTGGCCATCACGCTTACCAAGAGTGTGGCCCAGGTATCGGGCTGAGCCGCAGTGGCTTCGCGATCAAGAACCAGCGCGACGAAAAGGCAAAGACCGCAGCCGACGAACATTGCGACGACGACTGGCATCCAATAGGGCCAGTCTAAAAGCAGCGCGTACACAACGAAGGCGGACAGTGCGCTCCACGCCCAGAGCAGGCCCATGTAGCGGGCGGCGGTTGCAGCGAGACTGTAGATCGACGCGCCGGCGAGTTCCGCAGCGCGATGTTCGTTGACAGCAGCTGCAACAATTCCAAAGCTGATGATGGCTGTTATCGTCAAATGAGCGGTCACTGAGCCGAGAGCTACGGAGATGCAGACGGCAGCAATGCTGCTGGCCAGTCCGAACACCCAAATCATCATCGAAATCATCGACGTTTCCCCTCGAATTGCGATGGCAGACTGTCGCCGGAAAAGATTGATTGCACCTGAACGGGCTCGTCCCCGCTGTTCGCCAGGAGTAAATTCCTAACTTAATGCTTGACAGATCGTTGACCGGCGGCGCGTGACAGGGCTATACGACACGATCTTTTCTCACCGACCGTGTGTTGGCCGGGAAATGCGGCGCTTGGGTTGCTGACGGGACTATGGGCATTGTCGTACCCTGCACGGGTGGCGGCGCGTTGCGCGTGTGTCGTCGAAGGGCGCCACTATCCATGATGCTCAATACACCGGGTGACGGCGCACGACTTCCGTGACCGACGCCTTGCAAGACACAAGCTCGCTACATCTAATCCCATCACACCAGACATTCTCAGGAGAACACCATGGCCAACACGTCATCGGCCAAGAAAGCAGCCCGCCAGATGGTCCGGCGTACCGAAATCAACAAGTCGCGCCGCTCGCGACTGAAATCGTCGGTGCGTAAGGTTGAAGAGGCAATCGCTGCCGGGTCGAAAGCCGATGCGCTGGCAGCACTCAGGATTGCCGAGCCCGTGCTGATCCGCACCGCGCAAAAGGGCGTGCTGCATAAAAAGACGGCATCGCGCAAAGTTTCGCGGCTGTCAGCGCGCGTCAATGCACTGTTGGCGTAAACGCTGATTGCGAACGTCGTAAGCCTAGAGCGCCGGGAGTTTGCTGTTGTAAAATGGCATCTCCCGGCGTTGTCGTGTCTGGTTGCTGTCGAAAGGGGTGCACCTTCGGGTGGTGGGGCTTTCTGTGAAAACGACCTAACTCCAGTTTGTTAGCGGTGGCCGCCGCATCCTCAGGCCGGCGCTAATCGACGGCCGCAATAAGACGAGATCGTGGCTGCCAAGGCGAAAATGCAATTGAACGAGCTGCAATTGCACGTTTTCCCCGAAATGTTGTCGTCATGGATTCGTCATGAAAGCGCACAGCTTTTCGGGCCGATCAGTGGTTTAGGCGGTGGTTGTCCACGGTCTTGAACTCGCCGGGGACTAGCTTCGTAACGAGGGCGGAGTCGCTTTTGATTTGCGCGGGGCGCGGGGTTGGATTAAAAGATCGTTAACGGATGGCTGAAGCCGAGTGTTCGTTGCGTAGCCGTTTCGTCGTGTGTTCGAGTTCTCAACGCTGTAATCCATCTCCCCCGATCGGATAGTTGAGATTCAAAATATCGTGTCTTGCGTAAGTGTTCCAGGTGTTCGGCTCGTCCGAAGACTGGGACTTCGTGTTGACCTTGGCATCTCGCAAGAGACAGCGGAGGCGAGCTGGATAGTCTTGTCCAGGCTGCATCTCCGTATGCGTTGCCGCTCGCGAAAAAGCGCATGCGGCGTACGTCAGCGAGATAAGTTCACGAGGAGTAGTTGCGTGCCTGGTTCCCCCGATCCAGTTTATTCCAGCGCCCGCCTGATGGGTGGACCCTGCGACCTGCACCTCGGTGCCAGGCAACGGAAGCGATTTCGTTCGCTCGCAAATACGATGACGTTGGGGCTTGCGCCCCCTGCCGCGACGGCCACGCCTCGACTGCGTGATCGGAGTTTGACGCGTGAGCACGATGTGGGTGCTGCCGGCGTCACCTCAAGAGGGGCCGTTTCCGCGTAGCGCGGTGGGCCAGACGAGGGATCCTGGCGGCGCCGGGCTCCAAGCCTAATCCATGACCGACGTCCCCGTTCGAGAGGGCTTTCGAGCGGAGGGGAAGTTGCGTCTGGAATTGGGTTTTCGACCATGAATTCAGCGGGAAAGATGAGGGTTATGAACCATTTTGAAAGTGCGACTGTGGCTGAGGATGTCCTGGAGCAGGACGAAGTGCAGGCGGCGCGCGCCGAACTGACGAACAAGGGCCCGCGTATTCGCGCCGTGCTCAAAGCCAAGCTGGGTGACGATGTTTTTTCGTGCTGGTTCGGCTCTATGGAATTCGAGCACGTGGATGATGCTTCAGTGCGTGTTTCGGTGCCGGTCAAATTTCTGCGCAACTGGATTCAGTCGCACTATGTCGACGATCTGCTGGCCTGCTGCCGCAGCGAGTTTCCGGGCATCGAGCGGGTGGACGTGCAGCTGCGTCAACCAGCGCCTGTGCAGACCAAGGCGGCGGCGGTCGTGACGTCCAACTCGACCGAGCGCGCGACGCAGCCGCTGCCGCAGATGCCGGAGCGCCGCGTCGGCAGTGGCGACATGAAACCGGCGCCGTCGTTGATCGGCCGCAACGCCGTCAATGGTTTCGAAGGCTCCCCGCTCGATGCGCGCTGCACGTTCGAAACGTTCATCGTCGGGCCGTCCAACCGCATGGCGCACGCGGCGGCTATTCAGGCGGCAGAGACTGTTTTCGCCGATGAACGCGGGTTCAATCCGCTGTTCCTGCATTCCAATGTCGGGCTGGGCAAGAGCCACCTGTTGCATGCCATCGCCTGGGAAGTGAAACGCCGCACGCCACATGCGCAGGTGCTGTATCTGACAGCCGAGCGCTTTCTGTTCCAGTTCGTCGAAGCGATCCGCTCGCAGGACGCCATCGCGTTCAAGAACAAATTCCGCTCCATCGATATTTTGCTGATCGACGACTTCGAATTCATGCAGGGCGACAAAACCGAGCAAGAGTTCGAGCACATCATCAACGCCTTGCTCGATGCGAACCGGCAGTTGGTGGTGGCGTCGGCGCGCCCGCCCGCTCAGATCGAGCGCTTGAACGACCGTATGCGGTCGCGTCTGCAGCGTGGTTTGGTGACGGAGCTGCAGCCGCTGAGCGGGGAGCTGCGTTACAAAATCCTCGAACGCCGCGTGCAGGAAAAGCGCGCGCAAGATCCGCTGTTCGAGATCAGCCGCGAAATCCTGACGGTGTTGTCGGAGCGGTTGACGGAAAATGGCCGCGAGTTGGAAGGTGCGATCAATCATCTGTTCGCCAACTGGCAGGTGACGCGCCAGCCGGCGACGATGGAAACGGCCGATGCCGTCATGCGTGGGCTTGTGCAGGGGATCGAGCCGCGCCGGATCAAGATCGAAGACATCCTGCGCATCGTTTCGCGGCATTACGCGGTGACGCGGGCGGATATCGTGTCGCAGCGCCGCCATCGTTCGGTCGTCTGGCCACGACAGATCGGCATGTATCTGGCCAAGCAGTTGACCTCGCGTTCACTGCCGGAAATCGGCCGCCGTTTCGGCGACCGCGACCACACCACCGTGCTGCACGCGATTCGCAAGATCGATCGCGAGTTGGAAGGCAACAACCGGCTGCGCGACGAGTTGGAAACCCTGAAGTCGCAGCTCAGCCGTTCGGGTTGAGTGCAGTCTGGTGTACGTTTACAAAAGGAAACCCGGCGTCTGATGGCGCCGGGTTTTTTTGTGGCGCTGTGCGCTCCGGCGGGCACGTGAGGCCGCTGTGAATTGCAGTCACGCCCGTTTTTGGGCGGCGCCGGTCGTTGTTTGAATTATCGGAAAAGCTGCAAAAGCAATTTGCCCGGCGAGACCAAGCAGGCCCGCTATCTGGCGGTACTGCGCCATGTGTTCCGACAGGGTGCGGCCGAATCCAAGCGTCGATCCGGCGAGTTCAGCAAACATGAGGACTGCGAATGCGGTCACACTCATGAGCAAACGGATGCCGAACGTCGGCGGCACATCGAAGCTTTTGGTGAGCCATCGACATGCGAGCCAGGAGAGACCCAGGAGGAACGGCAGTTCAATGAGCACCGCCGCGATCTCGCCAACTCTCGGGATTACGATCAGGACGCGGAGGATTCCGAGCACGAAGCCGGCTGCGAACACGAGACCGACGTAGGCAAGTCCCGCCACCGTCGCGCGCAGTCTGGGGCGACCTCTCAATCCCGTGTCTCCGCTGGTTTGCATCAACTCACGCGCGTCACGGCTCAGGATAGGCGCGGGGTAGAGCACTTGCAAACTCAACCTCTCCACGTCACTTTGTCGGCGAAGTGAGTCGCCTGCGGTTATGGCGTGGCTTTGTCATGTCTGGCTGTGGCGAAAGGTCCGTCGCGAGCGCGGTTTCTGTGCTAGGCTGACGCGCAACTGAGTTACAACGCATCGAGGTCTGGGGTCCATGAAGCTGGTTATCGAACGCGGGGAGTTGTTGCGGGCCTTGGGGCACGTCACCAGCGTGGTCGAACGGCGCACCACGATCCCTATCCTGTCGAACGTGTTCCTGAAGGCTGCCAACGGCCTGCTGCATCTGAAGGCGACCGATCTCGAGCGCGAGGTGGTGGAACAGATTGCGGCCAACGTCATGCAGCCCGGCGCGGTGACGGTGCCGGCGCATCTGCTGCACGATATCGTGCGCAAACTGCCGGATGGCAGCGAGATCGAAATCAAGCGCGATCCTGAGAAGGAGCGGCTGACGATCGTGTCTGGCCAATCGCAGTTCGCGCTGCAGACGCTGGCCGCGGAAGATTTTCCAGACCTGTCCGGAGGCGAGTATCCGCACACGTTCGACGTGGCCGCACATGATCTCAAGAGATTGATCGACAAGACACGGTTCGCGATCTCGACCGAGGAAACACGGTATTATCTCAACGGCATCTACCTGCATCCGGCGCAGGCGATCGACCGGCCGGTGTTGCGGGCGGTGGCGACCGACGGGCACAGATTGGCGCAGATGGACATCGCGTTGCCCGAGGGCGCGGCGGGCATGCCCGGCGTGATCGTGCCGCGCAAAACAGTGCACGAGTTGGTCCGGCTGCTCGAAGCCAACGAGCAAAATGCGACGATGTCGGTATCGCCCGCCAAGGTGCGTTTCGAGATCGGCGACGTGACGCTGACGTCGAAGCTGATCGACGGAACATTCCCCGACTACGGGCGCGTCATTCCGCAGAACAACGACAAGGAATTGAAGGTTTCGAACGCGGAGTTCATCAGCGCGGTCGATCGCGTGTCGACGATTGCGAGCGATCGCGGGCGCGCGGTGAAGCTGGCGATCGGAGGCACCAAGCTGACGCTTTCGGTGAATAATCCCGAAGGCGGCAGTGCGACGGAGGAAGTCGTCGTCGACTACAGTTCGACGCCGATCGAGATCGGCTTCAATGCGCGTTATCTGTTGGAAATTGCCAGCCAGCTCGAAAGCGAGACAGCGCAATTCAAGCTCGCCGACTCGGGATCGCCGACGATCGTGCGCGACGGTAGTGATGCGAATGCCCTGTATGTGTTGATGCCGATGCGGGTCTGATGCCGACGGACGACCGAGGCGCCATGGCTGCATTACCGAGCACTGCCGGCAAGCCACCAAGTGCCGACCGTTCTGACGGTTTGGCTGGTGAGCGCCTCTGGGTGCGGCGGCTGGTTCTGACGGATTTTCGCAATTACGCGTCTGCAACGCTGAAATTTGGGCCGACGCCGGTGGTGCTGGTCGGCCAGAATGGCGCTGGAAAAACCAATCTCATGGAGGCGGTTTCGCTGCTGGCCGCCGGGCACGGCTTGCGGCAGGCTGCCTATGCCGACCTGGCGCGCGTGGGTGGCGGTGGCGGCTGGGCGGTGGCGGCCACGGTACAAGGCGGCCGAGGCGCCGTCGAAATCGGGACGGGAATGCTGGCCGGTGCGTCGGCCGCGGGGCGGAGCGGCCGGGTTGTACGCGTCGACGGCGAGGCGCGCGGTGGCACAGCCGCGCTGAGTGAACTGGTCGAAATGGTCTGGCTGACGCCGGCGATGGATGGCCTGTTCAGTGGGCCGGCGAGCGAGCGGCGGCGATTTCTCGATCGGCTCATTCTGTGCTTCGACCCGCGCTATCGCACGCGGCTCGGCTATTTCGAGCGGGCGATGCAGAGCCGCAATCGGCTGCTCGCGGACGGCGTTACCGACAGAGCGCGACTGGAAGGGTTCGAGCGCGTCATGGCGGAAACCGGGGTGGCGATTGCTGCCGCGCGCCTGGAGGCGGTCGGGCAACTCGAGGCGACGATCCAGTTGCGTCGGGACCGCCTGCCCGATGGTCCGTTCCCGTGGTCGACGCTGGTGTTGGCTGGGACCATCGAAGACGAGCTTGCGACCAGTGCGGCCGTCGACGTCGAAGAGAGTTATGCGCGGCAATTGGCCGGCACACGCGAACGCGACAGGGCTGCGGTGCGCACGCTGACGGGGCCGCATCGATCCGATCTGCTGGTCGGTCACGGACCGAAGGGAATGCCGTCGCGGCAATGCTCGACGGGCGAGCAAAAGGCGCTTCTGGTGGGGCTGGTGCTGGCGCACGCGGAGCTGACAAGCCAACGGCGCGACGGCAGTGGTCCGCTAGTGCTGCTGGACGAGATCGCGGCGCATCTGGATCCGGCGCGGCGAGCGGGACTGTACGCGGAAATTCAGCGGCTGGGGTTGCAGGCGTGGATGACGGGGACCGATGTCGAGCCGTTCGCACCGCTGGCCGGAACGGCGCAGATTTTGCGCGTCGAAGAGGGGCGATTGGAGCCTATTTCGTAGTGGGGTGTGGACGAGAAGTCGCGTATGAGGCGGGTTGCATTTAAATTTCTGTTTTCACACGATAAAATTCGAACGCACCAGAGTTGAAAAACTGTCGAATGCGCGTGCGTTGCGACGTATGATGTTGTAAGGTTTGCGGGTTGATGCGAGCCCCGTCTCCGGGGACGCAAATTGTCGTGTTTGGCCGCGTCTCGGATAGCGCCGGTGGTTTGAGTTCGGTGCTCGAGTTGACGCTTGTTTGTGACCGACATCCGGTCACCGGCAGCACGGCATTCCCAAGAGGACTTTTCGCGCATGAGCGCTCTTCCGAACGATACCCCATCAAGCTTGCCGATACCGGATGCCGCCAAGCTGGCCGCCAAGCCACAACTCACCGCCGCCGACTATGGTGAAGACAGCATCAAGATGCTGAAGGGGCTCGACGCCGTGCGCAAGCGGCCGGGCATGTACATTGGCGATACCGATGACGGCTCGGGTCTGCACCACATGGTCTACGAGGTGGTCGACAACGCCATCGACGAAATTCTGGCGGGCTATGGCACGGAATGTCATGTGACGCTCAATCCCGACGGTTCGGTCACGGTACGCGACAACGGCCGTGGCATCCCGACCGGCATCAAGCGGGACGACGACCACGATCCGAAGCGTTCGGCCGCGGAAATCGTGTTCACCGAGCTGCACGCGGGCGGGAAGTTCGATCAGAATTCGTACAAGGTGTCGGGCGGACTGCACGGCGTCGGCGTGTCGGTGTGCAACGCCCTTTCGACGTGGCTCAAGTGCCGCATCTGGCGCGACGGCAAGGAATTCGAGATCGACTTCGCGATGGGCGTGCCGACCGGGCCTTTGCGCATCTTGGGTGAGGCACCAAAAGACAAGCGCGGCACCGAGGTGTCGTTCCTGCCGAGCCCCGAAACATTTCACAACGTGCTCGAATTCAATGCTCCGACGCTAGAACGGCGGCTGCGCGAACTGGCCTTTCTCAATTCCGGCGCCAAGATCGTGCTGACGGATGCCCGACACGCGGACATCAAGGTCGAGGAAATGTATTACGATGGCGGCGTGTCGGCGTTCGTGAAATACGTCGATCGCTCGCGCCGGCCGTTGCTCGAACAGCCGATCATGCTGAAAGGCGAGAAGGACGGAATAACGGCCGAAGTCAGCCTGTGGTGGAACGACAGCTGGGATGAGCACATGCTCATCTTCACCAACAACATTCCGCAGCGCGACGGCGGCACGCATCTGGCCGGATTTCGTGCGGCGCTGACGCGGTTGATCGTCAAGTATGCCGACGATACCGGAATTTCCAAAAAGGAAAAAATCTCGATCACCGGCGACGACAGCCGTGAAGGGTTGACGTGCGTGCTGTCGGTGAAAGTGCCGGATCCGAAGTTCTCCAGCCAGACCAAGGACAAGCTGGTGTCGTCGGAAGTGAAGCCGGTGGTGGAAAGTATCGTCGCCGACCAGCTCGGGGCGTGGTTCGAGGAGCACCCTAAGGAAAGCAAGATCGTCATCGGTAAAATTGTCGAGGCGGCGGCGGCTCGAGAAGCGGCGCAGAAGGCACGCGAGATCAAGCGCAAGGGTGCGCTCAATCTCAACTCGTTGCCGGGTAAGTTGGCGGAGTGTCAAAACCGCGATCCGGCGCAGACCGAAATGTTCATCGTCGAGGGCGACAGCGCCGGTGGTTCTGCCAAGCAAGGTCGCAACCGTGAATTCCAGGCGGTGCTGCCGATCCGAGGCAAGATCCTCAATGTCGAACGCGCGCGCATGGACAAGATGCTGTCGAGCCAGGAAATCGGGACGCTGATCACGGCGTTGGGCACGGGCATCGGACGGCAGGTCGAGGGTCATCCCGGCGGCTTCGACATCACCAAGCTGCGCTATCACAAGATCATCATCATGACGGACGCCGACGTCGACGGCGCCCACATTCGCACGTTGCTGTTGACGTTCTTCTATCGGCAGATGCCGCAACTTGTCGAAGGCGGGTATCTCTATATTGCTCAGCCGCCGTTGTACAAAGTGACCAAGGGCAAGTCGCAGGCGTATCTCAAGGATCAGCGCGCGTTCGACGAGTACATGATCGACTGCGGTCTGGAAGAAGCGACGCTGACGCTCGGATCGGGCGAAGTGCGGTCGTCGAAGGATCTCCGGGACATCATCGAGCAGGCGCGGACGTCGGTCAGCATCATCGACGGATTGCACTCGCGCTATTCGCGGTTCGTCGTGGAGCAGGCGGCGATCGGCGGTGCGTTCGATCCAGCGCTCACCTCGAACCCCGCCGACGCCAACGCAGTGGCGGCGGAAGTGGTCAAGCATCTCGACGGCATCTCAGATGAAACCGAAGGCGGCTGGTCTGGCAGCTTCGGTGACGACGGCTTCATCTTCAAGCGGATCGTGCGCGGTGTCGCTGAAGTGCGTCATCTCGATCGTGCGCTGCTGGCGAGCGTGGAAGCGCGCCGGCTCAACGAGCGGCGGACGCATCTTAAGGAAATCTACGGCGTGCCATCGCTCATCAAGCGCAAAGATGTGGAGAAGCAGATCACCGGGCCGCGTGCGCTGCTCGAGTGCATCTTCGAATTCGGGCGCAAGGGTTTGACGCTGCAGCGCTACAAAGGGCTGGGCGAAATGAACCCGGAACAGCTTTGGGAAACGACGCTCGACAAAGACGCGCGGACGCTGCTGCAGGTCAAGGTCGGCGATCTCGGCGAAGCGGACGAGATCTTTTCGAAGCTGATGGGTGACGTGGTCGAACCGCGCCGCGAGTTCATTCAGGAAAATGCACTCAACGCCAGCGTCGACGTCTGAGGTTGCAGAGCCGTCGGGTTTCTCCCGGCGGCGTGGGCTAATCTTCGTGCCTTGCCTCGTCAGCTTGCTTAGGTCGATCAGGTGCTTTGAACGGTGACATGAAAAGCAAGGTCGCGAAGGTGAACGCGGAAATCGTCACCGCGACGTCGTAGACGCCTAGTCCCACAGCCAGACCGATGGCGCCGGTGGCCCAGAGACTTGCCGCCGTTGCCGTGCCGCGAACAGCATCGCCCTGTTTCAGAATCGCGCCGCCACCGATGAAACCGACGCCGGTTATGATGCCCTCGACGACCTTCGCCAGACCGTCCGGCGTGCCGGCCAGGAAGGCCTCAGTCGCCTGCACAAAACCGCAACTGGCAAGCGCTACCAGGGGAAAGGTTCGTAAGCCTGCGCTGCGATCTTCTTTTTCGCGGTTCCACGCGATGGGTAATGCCAACGCATAGGCGGCCGCGAGTGCCATCACATGCGGCAAAATCTGAAAACTGCTCACGGTGCCTCCCAAATTCGGATCGATTGAAACGCCTCTCGTCGTGCTGGGGTTTCGCGGTTCGGAACTTGCCGGGTGGGCTCGCGTTGAGAGCATTGAAGCTGCGCGAATTCGTGCGGTCCCTGACGGTGAGGCGTATGCGATGGGTATTCTCAGTTACATCGTGGTAGGATTGATCGCGGGCTGGCTGGCTGAGCGGATTGCCGGCCGGAACCATTCGCTGGTGACCAATCTGGTGGTTGGCATCATCGGGGCACTCATCGGCGGGCTGGTGTTTACTCGGCTGTTCGGATTTCGCTATGATCCCGGCATTAATCTCGCGTCGATTGCTGTCGCCACCGTTGGTTCGGTCATTTTTCTGGCTGTGTTTGGTGGGCTGCGGCAGCGGCAAACGTGGCGGTGACTATCGAGATGATCGCTCCGCAGATCGACGAACGAACTCGCTCACTGGTTAGGCTCGAAGCACTGTCCAAACTCATGGATGGTGCTTTCGTCTTGCCGGGTACGGGCGTGCGCGTCGGACTGGATGCTATGCTGGGCCTGGTACCGGGTGTCGGTGATTTCGCCGGGGCAATCGTTTCCGCGTATCTGGTTTGGGAGGCGCGCAAACTCGGCGCATCAAATGCGCTGGTGGCCCGCATGGTCGGCAACATCATGATCGACACGATCGTCGGCGCCGTGCCGGTGCTCGGAGATGCTTTCGACGTCGCGTTTCGTGCCAATATGAAGAACATGGCGTTGTTGCGCCGTCATATTGAAACGGGTCGGCCCGGTCCGGGCTTCGGTCCGGTGATCGACGGCGAATTCACCCGCACAGGTTAAGTCCCATGGAACCGCTCGTCGTCACGATTTCACATTCACTCGGCAAGGAAGAGGCTCTGCGGCGTTTGAAGCCGGCGTTGGCGAAGGCGTCGGAGACGTTCCCGATGTTGAAAGTCGATCAGGAAATCTGGACCGACAATCGTCTGGATTTCAAGATTCACGCGGTCGGGCAATCGGCTGCGGGCAACATACAGGTTGAAGAGCGGAGCGTCCGGTGCGAGGTCATGTTGCCTTGGCTGCTGCACAAATTTGCCGGTGCGGTTCAGAAGGTCCTGTCGACGCGCGGGCAGGCGTTGCTCGAAAAGAAATAGCTGCTGACAGCCATTGCGCGGGTTGGGCTTGCCATTCTGGAGCGGGCACCGGAACATGGGTGGAGTTCCCACTCGGATTCGGATCCTGCATGAAACGTCCCCTCGAAGGCCTTTTGGTCGTCGCCCTCGAACAAGCGGTGGCGGCTCCGCTCTGCTCGCGGAAGCTTGCCGATGCCGGTGCACGCGTCGTCAAGCTGGAGAGGCCCGAAGGCGATTTCGCGCGTGATTACGATACGCTCGTCAATGGCGGCAGCGCATATTTCGTGTGGCTCAATAGGGGCAAGGAATCCGTCGTCGTCGATCTGACCACGGCTGACGATCGCGCGCTGCTCGAAGCCCTCATCGCAAAAGCCGACGTGTTCCTGCAGAACCTGAAGCCGGGCGTCGTGGCAAAGCTCGGATTTTCCATTTCGGCCTTGCGTCAGAAATATCCGCGGTTGATCTGCTGTTCGATCTCCGGTTACTCGGCCGCTGGACCTTATGCGAAGCGGAAAGCCTACGATCTGCTGGTGCAAGCGGAATCGGGGCTATCGTCCTTGACGGGTGGGCCGGAAGCGCCCGCGCGGGTCGGCGTGTCGGTGGTCGACATCGCTACGGGAATGAATGCTTACGAAGGTATTCTCGAAGCACTGCTGCGCCGCGGCCTGACGGGTGAGGGCGGTGAAGTGCAGGTATCGCTGTTCGGCTCGATGGCCGAATGGATGAGCGTGCCGCTGTTGCAAACGGCCGGCGGTAAGCCGCCAAAGCGCGTGGGGTTTGCGCATCCGACGGTAGCGCCATACGGCGTATTCGAGACGCGAGATGGCACACCGATCTTGATCTCCATCCAGAACGATCGGGAGTGGGTGGTGTTGGCCACGCGGGTGCTCGGGCGTTCGGAGTTGGGCACGGATGCACGCATGGCGACCAATGTCGCGCGCGTCGCTAACCGAGTGGAGATGGACGCGATCATCGCGGGTGTGTTCCGCACGCTCGACATCGATGCGTTGGCGGAAAAGCTCGACGCCGTGGAGATCGCATATGGGCGCGTCAACGATGTGCACGGTTTGCTGCAGCATCCCCACCTGCATTTGACAGAGGTGGAGACGCCGACCGGGCGGGCGCATATGCCGTCGCCGGCGGCGCTGCATGTCGGTGTGCCGACCAGCTATGGTCCAGTTCCGGCGCTGGGTGCAGACACGGCGCGCATCCGGCGAGAATTCGGCGCGGCATAAGCGGCGGCTGGGCGCACAAGCAAAAGAGGCGATCATGGGCGGCGCGGTATTAGCGATCGATCAAGGCACAACGTCGAGCCGTGCCATCGTCTTCGACGCGACGTTGCGCGTGCTGGGCGTGGGACAACAAGAGTTTCCGCAGCATTTCCCAGCATCGGGGTTGGTCGAGCACGACCCGGACGATATCTGGACGACGACGCTGGCGACGGCACGTGCCGCGATCGCGGCGGCGAAGCTGATCCCGCAGAACATAGCGGCCATCGGGATCACCAATCAGCGGGAAACGTGTCTGTTGTGGGATCGGCGAACGGGCACGCCTGTTCACCGCGCCATCGTGTGGCAAGACCGCCGGACGCACGACGTGTGTCAACGCCTGAAAGCGGAAGGACTGGAACCGGCGTTCACGCAGAAGACCGGATTGCTGCTCGATCCATATTTTTCGGGGACCAAAGTCGCCTGGCTGCTCGATAACGTGAGCGGCGCACGGGCACTGGCTGAGGCTGGGCATCTGGCGTTCGGCACCATCGACACGTTCCTCATCTGGCGGCTGACGGGTGGCAAAGTGCATGCGACGGACGCCACCAATGCGTCGCGCACGCTGATGTACGACATTCACCGTGGAGCGTGGGACGACGATTTGTTGGCGATGCTGCGGGTGCCACGCTCGGTGCTGCCGGACGTGCGCGATAGTTCAGCCGATTTCGGCGTGACGGATGCAAGCCATTTCGGCGCACCTATCCCCATTCGCGGGGTTGCCGGGGATCAGCAAGCGGCACTGATCGGGCAGGCGTGCTTTGCGCCCGGGATGATGAAAGCGACTTATGGAACGGGATGCTTTGCGCTGCTCAACACGGGAGCCAATCCGGTGGCTTCCAGCAATCGGCTGTTGACGACGGTCGCCTATCAACTCGCGGGTCGGCGGACTTATGCGCTGGAAGGTGCGATTTTCGTCGCGGGCGCGGCTGTGCAGTGGCTGCGCGACGGGCTGAAGGTCATTAAGTCAGCGCCGGAAACGGCTGCGTTGGCTGCAGCCGCCGACCCCAACCAGGATGTCGTGCTGGTGCCGGCGTTCGTCGGCCTGGGGGCGCCTTATTGGGAGCCGAATGCGCGCGGCGCGATGTTCGGGCTGTCACGCAACACGAGTGCTGCAGATTTGGCGCGAGCTGCGCTCGAAAGCGTTGCATTCCAGACGTACGACCTGCTTGTCGCGATGCGGCGCGACTGGACGGAGACGGCCGACACCGTGCTGCGCGTGGACGGCGGGATGGTCGCCAGCGACTGGACCATGCAATCGCTATCCGACATCATCGACGCGCCGGTCGATCGCCCGATGGTGCTGGAAACGACGGCGATGGGGGCTGCGTGGCTCGCTGGACACGGTGCCGGTGTGTGGCCGGACCGGCCAGGATTTTCTGCGTTGTGGCAACGTGAGCGGCGGTTCGAACCGGCGATGCAACCGGTGCTGCGGACGCACAAGCTCGGATGCTGGCGGAAAGCGATCGCTGCCACACTGCATCACGCGCAGTCGCGCTGACCTCGCCACGCGAGAATTACCCGAGCCGCCGTATCGACGGCGCCTCGAGTATGCGGCGGTTGGGAGACCGGGCCAAAAGGACTGGAGACTGAGAACTGGGACTTGCCGTGCACTCAAAGGCGATAGCGGATCTGATCTGACCAGAAGCGTTCGAGGCGCACGAGAGACTTGTTCAGGGCCTTGAATTCTTCGAAGCTGACCTGGCCCACCTGTTCGACTGTACCAAGCTGACGCTGATAGAGATCCTGGACGACTTCGCAGGCGTCCTTGCCCTTTTCGGTGAGGCTGACGCGGACGGAGCGACGGTCGGTGTCGCTGCGTTTGTAGTGAATGTAGCCCATATCAACCAATTTTTTCAGGTTATAGGAGACATTCGATCCGAGATAATAGCCGCGTGTTTTGAGTTCGCCGGCCGTCAATTCGCTGGAGCCGATATTATACAGCAGCAAAGCCTGGACGCTGTTGATCTCCGAGCCGCCGAGACGATCGAATTCGTCCTTGATGACATCAAGCAGAAGCCTATGTAAACGTTCGATCAAACGCAGGGATTGAAGATATTCACTCTCGACGATCGGATCCTTGCCCGTGACTTTTTTGGGCGCGACGGGCCGCGCGACATTCAACGCAACGCTCATTACAATACTTTCCTGCTGTTTAGTTCTCAAACTAAGTTAGTGCCTCCCGGAGGTGCCGGGTTGAGCAGGAAGTTACCAGGAAGCTCCTAAGCCCCCCTTAAATGCATTGGTAAATGAACAATTACTTGATAACCGAGGTTGTGCGCTTTTTCTCGAAAAGTGTCTCAAAATCGACCATTTTCGATCTCTGACCGCAGTGGAAGGTGGAAACCGACCGGTCCGTAGCGTGAAATCTGCTTTTCAATCGCAGAGCCGGCCTGATGCAGAGACTGCGTTGTCCGGTATGTCTCGACAAGGCTGTCGCGTACGTCCAAGCCGCGCGCGGCATCGAGAAGGCCTTGCAGCATCACCTCGACCGCGGTGAGGACGCGATTGTCGGCGTGCGCGACAGTTTGGGTGCGTGGCTGCGGTTCCGGTCCGGTATGGCGCGCGTCCAGCAGCGGGTCGACGGGCTGGCCATCGGCGAGAGCGGCAATGATGGCGGGGAATTCATCGGCTGCAACGCAGTGGGTCACGAGCCCGGCTGCAAAGGCCTCGGCGCGATCGAGGATGCGGCCGCCAAACATCATCTCGGCCGCGAGCGCTTCAGGCAGGCGGGCCAAGGCATGGGCGACGCCGGCCAGTGGCAGGCACGTACGGTCGTCGGGCTTCGAGAGGCCGAAACGATAATTTTCTCCGGCGACGCGGTGCGTGCCGAATGCGGTGGCGCCGATGTCCGTTGGCGTCAGGGGGCCGTCCAGCAAGGCGACCAACGGTTTGGGAAAGCAATCGAGCCGCCAATAGGTCTGCAATTGTTCGGCGGCCTCGGTCAGTGGCAGTGGGCCTGCCGTTGTTGGCGCCGATCGACGACGCCCGGTCGCGCTCAAGATCAAAGCGTAGATGTCCGGCGATCGCGCCCACTGCGAGATTTGTATTGCTAACGACACAATCGAGCCCGTCGGGGCATCGTTCGCCAATTCAACGGTGATTGCGGCGCCGAGGCGTGCATATGCAGCGCTATCTGAGAGCAGAATTGTGTGCCTCGTGTGTGGTGCAGTTCACAGAAGTTGAAAGAATTAACACCTTCATGGCGCTTGATAGTGATCTGAAATGCCAAAACGGTTATGGTGTGAGTGCGCGGTAGTGAGTCGCGGGGCCCAAGTCGCCTCCGTATAAACCGCTGCACTGTTGGCGTCGATGAGAGTCGGACGTGCGTTTCGTGCGCTGCCCCCGCTTGTTTCATATCCCTTGATGTCCAGGTCGTAGGCGTTGCCGACATCGGCTCGTGAAAGTACCAAGGATGATGAATTCGATGTCGTCTCCGACGGCGGCTACTGCCATGCTTGCAGTGTTGGCTGTCGCGGCGGTTGCCTGTCCAATGGATGCGGTGGCGCAGGCGCGCGCGCCCGTGGAGCCAGTTGCTGTGCAGCCTGCGGTGACACCGGCGCACGAAGCGACTGCGTGGGCGCCGGGCGAAGTAACGAAGGAATTGGCGCGCTGCGCGCAATTGTTTCGTGGGTTGGACATCGTCGCCAAGCCTATGGAGCCGGTCAAAGATCACGAGTGCGGCACGCCAGCGCCGGTCGAGTTGACGAGTGTCGGCCGTTCGCCTCAGGTGGTTTTTTCGCCTCCGGTGACCGTGACGTGCGACTTGGCGGCGGCGTTGCATCGCTGGGTCAAGGGCGATTTGCAGCCATTGGCGCGCCGGCATCTGGGCGGTGACATCGTGCGGATCGACACCATGAGTTCATACTCGTGCCGCACTGCCTACGGGCGCAAGCATACGCGACTGAGTGAGCATGGGCGCGCCAACGCAATAGATATTAGAGCGTTCGCTACGGCGAAGGGCGCGACAAGCGAGGTGCTGGCGGATTGGGGTTTGACCGGACGCGAAATTGCAACACAAGTAGCCGCCGCAAAAAAATATGAAGCCGAGCATACAACCGCGCGTGCGCCGGTCGCGACGGGAACTGTCACAGCCGCACGGCAGCCCTCGGCACCGGCGACTTTGGCGACGGGCTCGGTTTTGGGTGCGCCTGCCGGCATCGCGCTCGCTGCGCCGTCGATTTCCATCGGTGACCGAAATGGCGGATCGATCGGCTTCGGTTTGCCGGGTGGGCAGGATACCGGTTTCGGTCTGTCGAACGGCATCGGCAACCCGAGCCGTCTGGGTGGACCAAAACCCAACGAGGCCTCGGTCATGCTGGTGACGGGAAAGACCGACTTCCTGCGGGGCGCTCACTTGGCGGCCTGCCGGATCTTCGGAACGGTTCTCGGTCCGGAGGCAAATACCGCGCATCGCAACCACTTCCATGTGGACATGGCCGATCGTAAGCTGCGCGCTATCTGCGAGTAGCGACAGGCGATTCCGCCTAAAAAATGCCGTTCATTTCTGTTCGCTAGGCAGGGCGGGTCGGATCACGCGTGGCCTCACAGCCCGTGTGAGCCGTAAATGCGAAATGGACATGTCATCGACGTGACGACGATTACTGAGCGGAGACTTTTGCGAGGCTTCTGCTAAAGTTGTCAGACGGGCGCGCGACGCTTGCTTCGCATGACGGGACGCGCGCAGCGAATGCTGAAGCAAGTCGGCTCTCATGGCGAACACATGGCAAAGATGAAACAGTCCGAACAAGTGACGGTGCCGCTGCACAGGACACTGTCGAAGCCGGGTCGCTTCATCCTGAACATGATCATCTTCCTGATCATCGTGGTGATGGTTGCTGGATTGATCTGGCCGACGATCAAGACGGCGGTGCTGACCAACCTGTTCTTGAACAGCTTGATCATCGGCGTGTTCCTGTTCGGCATCCTGTATTGCTTCATGCAAGTGGTGCGGCTGTATCCCGAAATTCGCTGGGTGAACGATTTTCGCATCGCCGATCCGGGGCTGACACAAGGTCCACAGCCCAAACTGCTGTCGCCGATGGCCAACATGCTGCGCGACCGGACGGGCACGCTGTCGCTGTCGACGACGTCGATGCGTTCGCTGATGGACAGCATTGGTGCGCGGCTGGACGAAGCCCGCGACACCGGCCGCTATATGGTCGGACTGCTGGTGTTTCTCGGGCTGCTCGGTACGTTTTACGGACTGCTCGACACGATCAGCCAAGTCGGGAATACGATCGGTGCGCTCGATACCAAGAGTGCGGATGCGACCATCGTCTTTCAAGAGCTCAAGGACGGACTTGCGGCACCGCTGAAGGGGATGGGTACGGCGTTCTCCGCGTCGCTGCTGGGGTTGTCGGGATCGTTGATCCTGGGATTCCTCGAACTGCAGGCGGGGCACGCAAGCACACGCTTCTACAACGAACTTGAAGAATGGCTGTCGGGTATCACCGAATTGAGCCCCGCAGGCGGCGGGGCGGGAGCGGATGCGGCAAGCCGCCAGTTGACGGTGGCCTTGTACGATATGCAGCAAGCCATCACAGAGCTTTCCAATCGGCTGGCGCAAACCGGCGTGCCGGCGGCAGGTGCCAGCGGGATCGCCGCGGATGAGACGGTCAACAATCTCGCGGTCGGCGTCGATCAACTGGTGCGCCAAATGCGGGCGGAGCAAAAAGTGGTGCGTGAGTGGGTCGACGAACAGTCGGCTCAGCAGTCCGAAGTGGCATCGGTGCTTAAAGATCTCGCCCAGACCATCAATCGCGGCGCGCGGTAACGGCGAGCGCTGGCGGTAATCCGCCGACATGCGCAGGAGATGACGGATGGCGATGGGACGCGGACGGCGGCGCGAAAGTTACGGCGAATTCTGGCCGGCCTACGTGGACGTGCTGTCGACGCTGCTGATGGTGCTGACGCTGTTGCTGTCGATATTCATGCTCGCGCAGTATTTCGTCAGCCAGGAAGCGAACGGCAAAGACAACGCATTGCGGCGGCTGACGCGACAGATCTCGGAACTGACGAGCCTGCTTTCGCTCGAAAAGTCCAAAGGCAAATCGAGCGCCGACGAACTGTCGACTCTGCAGGCTTCGCTGGCCAGCCTGCGGATCGAGAACTCGCGGTTGAACGGCCTGATCGGGGCCGAGGACGAGAAGTCGAAAGACGGGCAGTCGCGATTCGCATCGACGCAGAAGGCGCTCGACGATCAGAAGGCGCTTTCCAGTGAGGCGTTGACCAAAGTCGATCTGCTCAATCAGCAACTGGCTGCGCTGCGACGACAGATGGCGGCTATACAAGAGGCGTTGGCGGCAGCAGAAGCGAAAGACAAAGACAGCCAGACCCGCATTTCCGATTTGGGCGCGCGCTTGAATGTGGTGCTCGCCAAGCAGGTGCAGGAACTGCAGCGGTATCGTTCGGATTTCTTCGGGCGTCTGCGCGAGCTGCTCAGGGACCGGCGCGACATTCGTGTCGTCGGGGACCGGTTCGTGTTTCAATCGGAAGTGCTGTTTCCGTCCGGGCAAGCGCTGATGACGGTCGAAGGCCTGGCGGCGATCGATCAGCTCGCGGCGGCAATCGTCGAGCTCGAAAAGCAAATTCCGAAGGAGATCGACTGGTCGCTGCAGGTCGACGGACATACCGATGCGCGGCCGATCAACAGTCCGCAATTTCCGTCAAACTGGGAACTGTCGAGCGCGCGCGCTACGTCGGTGGTCAAATATCTCATCAGCCGAGGCGTCTCTGCGCGACGGCTCGTTGCGGCCGGCTATGGCGAATTTCAGCCGTTGGAAGAGGGTGCGACCGAGGAAATGTTGCGCCGCAATCGGCGGATCGAGCTGAAGCTGACGAACCGGTGAGCCGAGGTGTCGGGGTCCGTCGGCGACTGCTTCCGGTAACGTGATTGTGTCTCAAGGCGTACGTCATTGCGTTATTTAATCATGATCTATGCTACGAACGTCTATGAACTGTCACAAAATGATGGTACATTTACTCAACATCAACGAAACTGAAGTGCACATCGGGGGATAGTGCGCCGTCAAACACGACGGACTTACAACAAGGAGGCTGACCGTGCTGTTGAGTAAGCATTGCCCCCACACCGGAGTTGTCAATTTCTATGACGTTTCAGAGCCGCATATTGCGATCGGCTCGATTACCAAGAGCCGTTCGGGCCTGAAAGGCCAAAGCTATAATTGTCTGTTTTACGCACTGGATGAGGCCCCGTTCGGCTATTCCGCCGATCAGCTTTCGGCCGAGCATTCACTGCGCGCAGTCGTGGTCAAGGCCAAGTCCGACAAGCGCGCACTCGAACTGCACTGACCCACATTTAGGACCGCGCACGTTCACGACCGCTCACGACGTTCATGCAGGCGTCGCCATCGTGCGCGGTTGGCGCTGACCTCGTGATCGACTTATACTTGATCGGGTGTGTGGGTGTGATGCACCCTCAAACTCGATCTGGTGCGTGATACGATGGGCAAGGCAGTCGTCGTCGGAAGTATAAATCGCGACATCGTGGCCTTCGTAACGCATCATCCGTGCGCGGGCGAAACCGTCCTAGCGCAACGTGGTGCGCTGTTCGCCGGGGGCAAGGGCGCAAATCAGGCCGTGGCGATTGCCCGGCTCGGGGGCGAGGTTTCATTGATCGGACGTGTGGGCGACGACGCGTTCGGCACCGAGATGCGAGCGTATCTGGCGGCAGAGCATGTCGATGTCGGACGCGTCGAGATCGTAGGCGGATGTTTGACGGGATTAGGCCTGATCACGGTCGACGCCACCGGGCAGAACGTGATCACGGTGATATCAGGCGCCAATGCGGCGTGGGGCGCGTCGGCGCTCGAGATCGAATTGTCTGCCGGCGACGTGATTGTGTGTCAGTTGGAAATCCCATTGTCGATCGTGGCAACGGCGTTTGCGGCAGCGAAGGCTGGCGGAGCCCTGACAGTGTTGAACGCTGCGCCCTATCAGGCGCTCTCAGCGGAGCTGCTGGCGGCGACCGATGTTCTGATCGTCAACGAGATGGAATTGGCGGCGCTCGCTGGCGTCGCGATGAACACTGCCGACGTCAGTGCGAATGCTCTAACGACTGATATGGCTCGCGTTAAAGCACGCGGACCGGGCGTCGTCGTCGTGACTCTCGGGGCAGACGGCGTCATGGTCCTCGCCAGAGGCGAGGCTCCCGAACGGATAGCGGGCTGCAAAGTTCAGGTGCGAGACACCACTGGCGCGGGCGACTGTTTCGTCGGTGCTTTCGTGGCCGAGATGCTGCGCGGAAAAACGCCGACGCAAGCCGCGCGCTTCGCAAATACGGCGGCGGCGATGAGCGTTACGCTAGACGGTGCTTCTGACTCGATACCGAAGCGAGTAGACGTGGAACGCTGGTTGGCAGACCAGGGTTGAGACAGCCGTGGCGGTTCGGTCTATAGTGAGTGCACAAACGACGCCCTGATCCGAGATTTAGCCATGCCCATGGATGCCAACGACATCGAAAACCTCATCAAGGCCAAGTTTCCGGATGCGCAAGTGGAGATCAGGGATTTGGCTGGCGATGGAGACCACTTCGCAGCAACCGTGGTGACGTCGGCGTTTCGCGGCAAGACACGGGTCGTACAGCACAAGATGATCTATGAAGCGCTCGAAGGCCGCATGGGTGGGGTGCTGCACGCGTTGGCGCTGACGACGAGCGCGCCCAAAGATTAAATTATGGCTGTTGTCGCAGCCAGATAGGCTGCGGCACGAGCGATGAGGGCTTCGGCGACCTTGTCCTTCTCCATTTCGGGCCAATCCTCGACGCCGTCAGCGGTGACGATGTGCACGGTGTTGCGATTTCCGCCCATGACGCCGCTCGCGGGTGACACGTCGTTGGCGACGATCCAGTCGCAGCCTTTCGATTTGCGCTTCTTGCGGGCGTGCTCGACGACGTTTTCTGTTTCTGCAGCAAAGCCGATCACCAGTGACGGGCGCCGGCCGGATGGCAGGTGCGCGATGGTCTTCAAGATGTCGGCGTTCTCGGCGAGTTCGAGCGACGGCAACACGGCTTTGGCACCCTTCTTTATTTTCTGCCCAGCGGCGTTGGCGACGCGCCAGTCGGCCACGGCTGCTGCAAAAATCGCAAGATCTGCTGGCAGCGCTGCTTCGGTGGCGGCGAGCATGTCGGCAGCCGTCTCGACGCGAACGAGGCGCACGCCGGCCGGATCGGCCAAAGCAACGGGACCGGCGATCAAGGTCACGTCGGCGCCGAGAGCTGCGGCGACGCGGGCGAGCGCATAACCTTGCTTGCCCGATGACCGATTGGCGATATAGCGGACGGGATCAATCGGCTCGTGCGTGGGGCCAGCGGTGATCAGGACGCGGCGACCAGACAGCGCCCGTCGCGCCGTGAGCGGAGCCAAAATCGCTTCGATGGCGGCCAGGATTTCTGCCGGTTCGGCCATACGGCCAACGCCGGCTTCGCCACGTTCGGCCATTTCGCCAGCGTTCGGGCCGACGCTCGCGATGCCGTCGGCGTGCAGCATCGCCGCATTGCGTCGCGTTGCCGGGTGCGACCACATGCGGGGATTCATGGCCGGGGCCATCAAAACCGGTTTGTCGGTCGCCATCAGCACGGCAGTTGCGAGATCGTCGGCCTGGCCACCAGCCATCTTGGCCATCAGGTCAGCCGTGGCTGGCGCGACGACAATCAGGTCGGCATCACGTGAAAGCCGGATGTGACCGATTTCGCGCTCATCGTCCAGATTGAACAGGTCCGTTAGAACGCGATCGTTGGAGAGCGCACCAACGCTCAGCGGCGTGATGAACTGCTGAGCTGCCCGCGTCATAACACAACGAACCTTGAACCCCGCATCGCGCAAGCGGCGGATTAATTCGAGGCACTTGTAGGCAGCAATGCCACCACCGATAATCAACAAGATGCGTTTTGTAAGAGGTTCGGCCACGGCGAAATCCGGCAAAAGGAGACTTTGCCATGTTTAACAGGTTTTGGCTGGTTTCGCAGGACGATGATCAGAGCAGAGCTAACAAACTCACACGCCGACCCAACGTGCCACACCGAAGCCAACGAAGGGCCATGCAACTTACACACGGTGAGCGCATCACATACCGTTTCACCTCAAGCCGCTACTCGGACGTCGGGGTCGATTTCTTGTTCGGTCGTCACGCTAAAGGAGAGCAACGTGTGCGGCCCGAATGTCTGAAGCATCGGCACATCTGCAGCGTCGCGGCCACGCGCGATCGGAAGCCGGCCGATGCGCAGCTCATTGTGGCGGGCATCGAACGTATGCCACCCGCCTTCGATGTAGGCCTCGAACCAGGCATTGAAATCCATGGGCGCCGAATTCGCGGGGACGCCGATGTCGCCGAGATATCCGTTCACGTATCGCGCGGGAATGTTCATGCAGCGGCACAGCGTGATCGCCAGATGCGCAAAATCTCGACACACGCCAACTTGTTCGCGATAAGCGTCGGCGGCGGTTCGCGTTGCGCGCGCGTGCCCGTAGCCGAAAGAAATGTGCCGATTAACGAAATCGCAAATCGCCTGAACCATTGAGCCACCGGGTGTCATGTGTCCGAAAAGCTGCCACGCGGTGGCGGTGAGCATGTCGGTCTCGCAATAGCGGCTGCCATTCAGAAAGATCAAAGTGTCTGTCGGCAGCGACTGAACGGGAACTCCGCCCTTGTAAAGCGGGCTCGGCATGGGCACGCCGGAATCTTCGAGTACACCGAGAAGACGAACCGTCGACACGCCCGCTGGAGCCATGAACCGTCTGAGGCAGTTACCGTTGACGTCCGCTTCCGAAGTGACACCGGCACCACCGATCACGTGGGTCGGCTGTTCAAATCGGATGTCGTGACGGCGATCGGGGTGAATATCGATCAAGCATTGCGTTGGCGTCGGGTTCTGAACCTCGAACGTAAGTTCGCAACCATAACGGATTTTCATGACAAAGGTCCCAGGGGAGATAAGCGATCGCCTCACCGAGATCGCTCACCCTCAACGCCTGGACGCGTCATTGGTTCAAACCCTAACACACGTCTGACTTAACGCCTCACGGCTTCTCGCGGTGCGTATCGTCGCTTGGCGGGCTGTGCCGGCCAAAGTCGGGAGCGGCGGTGTCTTGGCCGGCCTGGATCACCCCACGGCGAATGGCGCGGGCTTCGGTGATCGTCTTGAAGATGGCATCGCCGTCGCCGAAGCGGATGGCACGCTGCATGAGGGTAAGATTTTCGCTGAAACGCGCCAGCATTTCGAGCACGGCCTCGCGATTGTTCAGGAACACGTCGCGCCACATGGTCGGATCGGATGCAGCCAATCGCGTGCTGTCGCGAAAGCCGCCGGCGGAAAACTTGATGACTTCGCTGTCGGTCACTTCGGCCAGGTGGGCGGCGGTATTGACGATGTTGAACGCAATGGCGTGGGGAACATGGCTGGTGATGGCAAGCACCATGTCGTGATGCTCGGCGGTCATGATGTCGACGTTGGAACCGCAGGCTTGCCAGAACGCCTTCAGGCGCTCGACGGCCAGCGGATCGCAGCCATCGACCGGCGTCAGCACGCACCATCGACCGTCAAACAGCGTGGCAAAGCCTGCTTCCGGGCCGGATTGTTCGGTGCCGGCAATCGGGTGGCCGGGGATGAAATGCACACCTGCCGGAACGTGCGGCGCGCAATCCCTGACGATGGCGGCCTTGACGGAGCCGACGTCGGTCAAAATTGCCCCGGGCTTGAGAAACGGCCCGAGTTCGGCTGAGAGTGGGCCGCAGGCGCCGACGGGTACGCAGAGAATGACGAGATCGGCGTCGCGCGCGGCCTCGGCCGCCGACGCGAAGGCGGTATCGATCAGGCCGAGCGAGAGAGCGGTTTGTCGTGTCTCGGCCGTGCGGGCGTGGCCGACGATGGTGCCTGCAAGCCCGCGCCGGCGCATGGCGTGGCTCAACGAGGAGCCGATCAGCCCGATGCCGATGAGGGCGACGCGTCGAAAGAGAGGCGTCTCAAGTTTCGCGACTGTCGTTAATTTTGCGGTTGTCATTGCCGTCTCGTGTTGGCGTGATTCAGCGCGCGGTGCCTGATCGCTGCGCGAGAAAGGCTGTCGCACTTCGAGCCCGTTCGGGAAAATGTTTCCCGAGCCTTTCCTTTTCCAAAGGACGTGTGTTTGGCGTTTCAGCCTGCTCGCATGAAGTCGCCGAGTGCTGCGACGACCGCGCGATTTTCGGCCTCGGTGCCGATCGTCATGCGCAGGCACTGCGGCAGCTTATACCCGCCGACCGCGCGCAGGATGATCGCCTTGGATTTGAGATAGGTGTCGGCAGCTGCGGCGGTTTTGCCTGATGTTTCGGAAAAGTGAATCAGCAGGAAGTTGCCGACGCTAGGCGTCACCTTCAAGTCGAGTTTCTGCAGTTCGGTGGACACCCAGGGCAACCACTTTTCGTTGTGATCGATGGCCGCTTGCTGGTGGGCGCGGTCTTCGATGGCTGCCACGCCTGCGGCGATGGCGGGGGCGGAGACGTTGAAGGGACCGCGCACGCGATTGAGCACGTCGGCGATGCCGGGCGGGCAATAGGCCCAGCCGAGGCGCAGTGCCGCCAGTCCGTGGATTTTCGAAAACGTGCGCATCATGACGACATTTTCGGACGTGCCGACCAGCTCGATGCCCGCTTCGTAGTCGTTGCGGCGAACGTATTCGCAGTAGGCGGCGTCGAGAACGAGGATGGTGGATTTCGGCAATCCGGCGTGCAGGCGGCGAACCTCTTCGAAGGGGATGTAGGTGCCGGTCGGGTTGTTGGGATTGGCGAGATAGACCAGTTTGGTGCGGGAAGTTACGCGCGCCAGCAACGCATCGACGTCGGTGCGCAAGTTTTTTTCCGGCGCCGTAACCGGCGTGCCGCCGTTGGCCATCGTAGCGATCTTGTACATGAGGAAGCCGTGCTCGGGGAACAGCGTCTCGTCCCCGGTGCCGACATATGCGTGCGTGATGAGCGCCAGCAATTCGTCAGAGCCGGCGCCGCAGACGAGCCGCTCGGCATCGAGGCCATAAACGCGGGCGATCGCCTTGCGCAAGTCGCTGGCGTTGCCATCCGGATAGCGCTCGAGGCTTGCTGCGGCCTCCTTGAACGCTGCGATCGCCTTGGGGCTCGGGCCGAGAGGGTTTTCGTTGGATGAGAGTTTGATGGGAACCATGCCGCTCGGCACGTGGCTTTCGCCGGGCACATACACGGCGATATCCATGATGCCGGGTTGCGGGACGGGGCCGGTGGTTGGCGCGAGGCGTTTCGATACGGCTGTCATGACGGGGTCTCGGAGGGACGGGAGAAGACGATCGGTTCGGCGCGACCCGTCTGATCAGGCCGTTCAGCGCCGATTGATAGTCGAGAGTGTGCCGCTTGCAAAACGCAATTTAGCGCAGCCGTCCCAGATCGTCTCAGATCGGACGCCGGGGGTCGTTTCTTCGGGTCACTTCGCGGTCAGCGCTTCGACGACTTTGGTGGAGACGGGGTTGCGGCGCATCAGGTCGTCGACGCGGGAGCGTTCCTTGGTAAAATCGGCGAATGATTTACCGGTCAGTTTGCGCTCTTTGGGGACCGGGATGGTCATCGGGTCGACTTGCTGGCTGTTGATGAGCACTTCGTAATGCAAATGCGGTCCTGTCGAAAGCCCAGTGGTGCCGATAAAGCCGACGACTTGACCTTGGGTGACGCGCGCGTTGGCAACGACGCCAGGGGCAAAACGAGACATGTGTGCGTAGGCGGTTTTATACCCGTTGGCGTGCCGAATGCGAATGTAATTGCCGAACTCGCCCTTGTGGGCGGCCTCTTCGACAACGCCGGCGCCGGCCGCCATGATCGGCGTCCCGATCGGGCCGGCCCAGTCGATGCCGGCATGGCGGCGGAGCGTGCGCAGAATTGGATGACGCCGCCAGCCAAATCCATCTGCCAAGCGGATGCTGTCGCCCCGCACCGGCCTACGCATGAGGAATTTGCGGGAGTTGTTGCCGTATTCATCATAGAAGTCGACCGCGCCATCCGGGGTGCGGAAGCGATAGTATTTCTGTGATTCGCCATTGATCGTCAGTGACGTCACCAGCAACTCGCCAAGCGCGCCATCGGTGCCTTTGTCTTCTTCCTTCACGCCGAAGAAGAATTCGACGCCGTCGGCGTTACGGACGCGGCGTCGGTAATCGGTCTCGGAAGCGTGGATTTTCAAGATCTGGATGATTGTGTCGACGGGGACGCCTTGCGACAAGGCCGCCGTGAAAAGGCTCGAATACAAGTTGGCTGATGTGCCCGCGTCGTCGCTCTTGAGGGCGTTGCGGGCAATGCGTTCATCGATCGGCGACGCTGATGCGGCAAACTCCCCGTCCGCGCGGCGAGCGACGGTCAGCTTATGATCCTGCCCGTCGCCAAACACGCTGAGGCGCAGCACCTCGTTGACGCCAGCCTTCGTCACCGACGGCACCATCGTAATATGGACTTCTTGGCCGGGGATGAGGGCGGGGTCTGCCAAGATGGTTTTTGCGGTACGCGGAATTTCGTCGACCTGCCAGGCTTCGGCATTCAGCTTCGATAAAATCTTGGCCAGAGTATCGCCGCGTCCGACCTTGAACACGCGGACCTCTCGTGCCTCCAGATCGTCAGCGCTGTCGTCTTGTTCAGATACTGTCTTGGACAAAGCAGTGGTGTTCGGGGGCAATGGTTCGCGGACCGTGCGTTGCGAGCGCTGGGCCAAGAGCTGGGAGCCTGCGAGCTTTTCTGCGCCATCGACCTGGAAAGCTGGACGGAGCGCACTCGTGTCGGTTTGCGCCGCCTCACGGGCCACCACGTCGGTGACCTCTGGGGTATTCATGTCCTGGCCGTCGTCGCTAGGGAGGATGCCACCCAGCAACTCCACGACCTGCACCGCCATATCCTGCTGTTCAATTGCTGAGAGTGCGTCAGCGCTGCCGCCCTCGTCCCCGGTCGCATAGAGTTTATAGGGGTTGAAGGGCGGGATCCGATCGGCGTCGCCTGCTGCTGGGGCGGACGCGAGGCGGGCGATGATGCGCGCGTAGGTTTTCTTTTGCAGGTATTCGCGGTTGTCTTTCTTGAGGTGGACGGAGTCGTAGATGATGAACTTGGTGCTCATGGCGCCGCTCGTCGCGACAAGTTTGTCGCCCTTGGGAAGTGCCCACGCCAGTCCCTGCGGCTGAACCGCGGTTGGAAGCGTCACCGCGTTGGGGGGTGCGATAGCCAAGCCAAGCTGCTGCAACGGTTCGCTCGAATCGTTGGCGCCCAGGAGCGAAAAAAGAATCGCGAACGCACCGATGCCTGCTGCAAAGCACGTGCTGACAAACCAACGGAAGCGACCGCCACGGCGCCGATCGCCGTGATCCTGAGAGAAAACGCCCTCGGCTCCGCGTTGCAGCCGTGCGAGTGGGCCCTCTGCGGTCGCGCGGACGCTGCCCGCCGGAATGCGGGAGACGCGCCGTTGCCGGCTGACAGGTGCATGCCGCCTCTGGTTTACCACTCAATCAGTCGTCCAACTGCATGGCGATGCCATTATGGTCGCCCGCCCCGGTCGTCGCCCGCCGAATCGTTCGTTGTCACGTTATCTCTGACAAACAGGGCGCTCACGTGGCAATGTGCGATTGCGCCTGCGATTTACGCAAGGCGCTAAATTGGCCGCACAGTTCAGGCGTGCAAGGCGGAAGACTGCCGCGCAATCAACACGTTATGCTGCAGTTGCGAAAAGCAGGCCCAACGTCGTAAAAAATTCGCGAAGGCGTGTTGACACCGGAGTTGGATTGTTGTTTAAACGGCCTCGTTGAGACACGAAACACGGCGGCGGCCCCGCTGGTTCGACCTAGAACGGTTCAAACCTCAGGCTGTTTGCGAAAACTGAGTGTCCTGCGCCCCACGGGCG
>JANLYD010000032.1:0-57442 GCA_031365465.1 Hyphomicrobiaceae bacterium | reverse complement strand
ACAGGAAGTCGCAGCAACACGCGATCTCGCAGCCACCACCGAACGCCGCGCCATTGACGGCGCCAATCACGGGTATCGGGCAATCGAGCAATGCACGCGCCATGCGTTCGAACACCACGTGCTGCGCGGTCCATTCCTGGCTGCTCATGCCGTCGCGCTGCTTCAGGTCGCCGCCGGAACAGAATGCCTTCGCGCCCGCGCCGGTCAGCACGATGCAGCGCACGTTAGGATCGAGTTCGGCCACAGCCAGTTGGTGCTGCAAGGCGGTGTTCATGGCGCGCGACATCGCGTTCCGCGCGTCGGGGCGATTCATAGTGAGGGTCAGGATGCCCTGGTCGAGGTTCGCCAGAAGATCCGTCGTCCCCGTATCGATGTTTGATGTCGTCATGACTTGCGCGCGCGGCCTCCCGTGTGATGACACTGCAGACTGACACCAAATCCACCGGAGGCACAATGGTTACCTATTCGCCCGAAAAACTGCTGACCGGCGACGCTCCCGGCGCATGGGGTGAGCCCGTTCCGATCACCTATACTGAACGCGACGTGCTGCTCTATGCCGTTGGCATCGGCTGCACGGACCTTGGATTCACGTTCGAAAAACATCCGGCATTTGCTGTGTTTCCGACGTTTCCGATCCGCTGGGGTGGCGCGGGCTCGGTGCCGGACGCACACGCGCTGCCACCCTCGCCGGGACCACTGACGCTCGACGCCGAGCGTTTCATCGAGCGATTGGCACCGCTTCCAGTGAGCGGCACGGTGCATGTCCGCTCGCGCCTGCTGTCGGTGTATCCGCGTGGCAAAGGGAACGCGTTCATCGAAAAAGAAAGTGAAGTGACCGACAGCGCCGGCGTCGTGTGTGCGCGCATGATCAGCGGCGCATTCCGACGTGGCGTCGAACGGATCGGCGACATCGCGCCGTTCGTAGGGCGGGGACGGTTACCGGCTGCAAAAGTCGACGTGCCCGCGCGTGCGCCGGATATCGCAACGTCGGTGAAGATCCCTGAAACGCAGGCGCAACTGTATCGCCTGTCGGGAGACTATAATCCGCTGCACATCGATCCTGAGGCGGCACGGTTCGGCGGTTTTCGTGCCCCCATTCTGCACGGGCTGTGTACGTACGGCTATTGCGGGCAGATGTTGCTCGGCACTCTATGCGGTGGTGACGTCACGCGGTTTTCCTCTCTCAAGTTGCGGTTCTCGTCGCCAGTCTACCCAGGCGACCGGCTTGAAATCGCCGGCTGGATCGAGGCCCCCGGACGGGTGTCTTTCGAAGCCCGCGTGGGTGAGCAGATCGTCGTCTCGAACGCAACATTCACGCACTTGCAGTAAGTGCGCTGCAGCATTTTTGGAGTGCTTGACGAGGCAATCGCCTGTGTTAGCGTTCTCCAGTGCATCGCTCGATGCGTGGCGTTTTCACATCGGTGTTTCATGGCGAAGATGCGGCGGAGATTGCGGGCTACGTGCGTTCCATCTGGAAACGGATGATCGCATGTCAGCTTATCTTGCGCGGCGATTGCTGGCACTGATCCCGACGCTGATTTTCGCGAGTATGATCGTGTTCGTCACGGTACGGTTGATCCCCGGCGACGTCATCGACATGATGCTCAGCCAGAACGACATCGGTGCCGACAAGCTCAATCGCGACCAGTTGATGGGTGCACTCGGTCTCGACAAGCCCATGTACGAACAATACGTGCGGTGGGTGTGGGCGCTGCTGCATGGCGATTTCGGCAAGTCGCTGTGGCAGACGACACCGGTGAGCGAGCAACTTCTGCAACGGCTGCCCGTCACATTCGAACTCGGATTTCTCGCGATGCTGGTCGGCTTGGCCATCGCGCTGCCGATCGGGATCTACTCGGCCATCCGCCAGGATACTGCAGGCGATGTCGCGGCGCGTTCGTTTTCCATCCTGCTGCTGGCCGTGCCGAGTTTCTGGATGGGAACGATGGTGATGGTATTCCCGTCGATCTGGTGGGGGTGGTCGCCGGAAGTGAACTACGTCAGGTTCAGCCAGGATCCGCTGCAGAACCTGAAGCAGATGATCGTGCCGGCCATCGTGCTGGGCATGGCGTTGTCGGCGGTCACCATGCGCATGACACGCACCATGATGCTTGAAGTGTTGCGGCAGGACTTCATCCGCACCGCCTGGGCCAAAGGTTTGACCGAGCGGCTCGTGGTCGGCCGGCATGCCCTGCGCAATGCACTGATCCCCGTCGTGACACTGGTCGGGCTGCAGGCGCCGCTGCTGATCGGCGGTGCAGTCATCATCGAGCAGATTTTTGTGATCCCGGGCATGGGGCTGCTGTTGCTCGAAGCCGTCAACCAGCGCGACTATCCCGTCATCACCGGCGTTTTCCTCGTCGTGGGACTGTCGGTGATGTTGATCAACCTACTGGTCGATTTGAGCTATGGCCTGCTCGATCCGCGCGTGAGGCATAGATGACCGTCGCGCACGCAATCCCCCTGGAAAGCGCGGCCGAGCGCCGGCCGAGCACGAACGTCATTTGGCGGCTGATCCGTGAAAAGCCGGTGGGTGCTGTAGCCGGATTGGTGTTCCTGCTGTTCGTGTTCTGCGGTTTGTTCGCAGGCTCGCTCGCACCTTATGGGTTCAACGAAATCGCGCCGATCGATCGCCTGAAGCCGCCGTCGTGGAAGCATCTGTTCGGCACCGACAATCTCGGCCGCGACTTGTTTTCGCGCTGTCTTTACGGGGCGCGCATTTCGGCGATCATCGGCCTGTCGGCTGCGGCGTTGGCAACGGTGCTGTCGGTCATAATTGGCATGCTGACGGGTTATCTCGGCGGCCGCTTCGACATGATCGGACAGCGCTTCGTGGACGCTTACATGTCGTTTCCGGAACTGGTGATCCTGATTGCGGTGGTATCGGCCGTTGGCCCCGGCATGTTCCAGATCATCGGTGTGCTCAGTCTGGTGCTGGGGATTGGCGGCTCCCGGATCATTCGCAGCGCGGTGGTTTCGGTGCGTGAGAACATGTACGTGCACGCCGCCCAATCGATCGGTGCTGGCACCGGCCGCATTTTGTGGCGGCACATTTTGCCCAACATCATGCCGCCGATCATCGTGCTGTTCACGACGCGCGTCGGTGCCGTCATCCTGGCCGAGTCGGGCCTGTCGTTTCTCGGGCTTGGTGTGCCGCCGCCGACGCCGACATGGGGTGGGCTGCTGTCGGGCAGTGGCCGTACCTTCATGTTCCAGGGGCCATGGCTGGCGCTCGCGCCGGGGCTGTGCCTGACGACGGTGGTTTATGCCACCAACGTGTTTGGAGACGCACTCCGAGACCTGCTCGATCCGCGCATGCGCGGATCGCGGTGACGACTTAGCATCGACGGACGACAACAACAAAAAATGCAAACGGGAGGCAGGGAAACAATGAGTATCCGCATCGGGATGGGACTGGGATTGCGAACACTTGCGTGGGCTGGCGCCCTGGCTTGTGCGGTGACGGCTGTCCAGGCCGACTCGCCAGAGAAGCCGCAGTATGGTGGCACGCTCAACATCGGCAACGTCTATGTCACGTTGTCGCCGCTGTCTTGGGATCCAGCCGACGTCGCGTGGAAGTTCGGACAAGACACCGGCGCGATGTACGAACAGCTGTTCGTTGGCGATCTCAGCAAGTCCGTACGCAACGGCGGAAAATTCTCGTTCAAACCGGATTCGTGGCTGGCGACCGACGCCATTCGCGGCGAGTTGGCTGAAAGCTGGGAATTGAAGAACGACCCGCTCCGCGCCGAGGTCAAGTTGCGCAAAGGCGTGATGTTTCCGGAAAAACCCGGTGTCATGGCTGCGCGAGAGCTTGTTGCCGACGACGTCGTGGACAGCTTCACCCGGCTGCAAAAAAGCCCGAAGATGATCCCGAATTATTATGATCACGTGCTGAAGGTGGAAGCCGCCGATCCCCACACCGTCGTGTTCACGTTCAAGACTTACAATGCCGAATGGGATTATCGTTTCGGCTGGGGCTACTACTCCGGGATCGTGCCCAAAGAGGTGTCTGCGGCGGGGGCCGGCAACTGGAAGAACGCCAACGGTACGGGCCCCTTCATGTTGTCGGATTACATCCAGGGCAACGCCATCACCTACGTAAAAAATACCGTGTACTGGGACAAGGAGACGATCGGTGGGCAAGCCTACAAGCTGCCGTTCGTCGACAAGATCGTCTATCGCACCATCAAGGACGAGGCGACATTCCTGGCGGCACTGCGGACCGCCAAGCTCGACGTGCTCGAAGCGATCCGATGGAGTGCTGTCGAGGAGCTCAAGAAAAGCGCACCGCAACTGCAATGGTCACGTGGCCTCGATACCGGCGGCACGTTTATGGCGATGCGGGTCGACACCAAGCCGTTCGACGACATCCGCGTGCGCCGTGCGCTGAACATGGCTGTGAATAAACAGGAGATCGTGTCGTCGTTCTACAACGGCAACGCTGAACTGTTCGCCTATCCCATGCACCCCGATTACATCGGCTACTACGAACCGCTGGAAAAAATGTCGGAAGCGGGCCGCGAACTATTTACCTACAACCCCGAGAAGGCCAAGGCGCTGTTGAAGGAAGCAGGTCTCGAGAAGGGGTTCACGTTCAAAGTGCAGGTGTGTTCGTGTTCGCCCGATCACATGGATCTCATTCCTCTGGTCGCCGCCTATCTCGAAAAGGTCGGCGTCATAATGGAAATCCAGCCGATGGAATACGGCGCGTTCCTGTCGGCCATGACGACCAAAACCAATGCGGCCGGCTACTTCATGCGTAACGGACACACCAACCCGACCACATCGATCCGCAAGAGCTTCGTCACCAAGCAGACCTGGAACCCCTCGCAGTTCACCAACGCCGACTACGACAAGAAAATGACGGCGGTTTACGAGGAGCGCGACGAGGCCAAACGCCAGGATATGCTGAAAGGCATGACGCGCGAGATTATCGAGCAAGCGCCCTACATCTGGTTGCCCGTTCAATACGGTTACACCGCGTGGTGGCCGTGGGTGAAGAACTACGGCGGCGAATTGCGGGTGGGCTCCGAACGGCCGGCGCCCATCCATGCCCGCATGTGGATCGACCAGGATCTGAAAAAGAAGTTGGGCTATTGACCCAGGCCGTGATCACGCCGGCGCTGCCCAAGCAGAACGCCACCAGCAATGCAGCAAATGACGGCACGGCAACCATCGTGCCGCCGTTGTTGAGTGTGCGGGGGCTGGTGACACGCTTCCGCACCGAGCGCGGAACCGTGGCCGCCGTCGACGACGTGTCGTTCGACGTGGCGGCCGGGGAAACACTGGCGATCGTCGGTGAATCCGGATCAGGCAAGAGCGTCACGGCGCTGTCGATCCTGCGGCTCATCCCCGACCCGCCCGGTAAAATCGAACGCGGGCAGATCCTGTTCGGCGGACAAGATCTGCTGAAGCTGACGGATGCCGAGATGCGCGGCTTGCGTGGCAATCGCATCGCCATGATTTTTCAGGAGCCGATGAGTTCGCTCAATCCCGCGCTCACCGTTGGCATGCAGGTGGGCGAGCCCATCAATCAGCATCGGCGGATGCCGTGGACGGCGGCGTTGGAGAAGGCGCGTGAATTGCTGGGCGCGGTGCGGATGTCGGATACGGCTTCGCGGGCGCGGGCTTATCCGCACCAGTTCTCAGGTGGGATGCGGCAACGTGCGATGATCGCGATGGCGCTGGCGTGCGAGCCACAACTGATCATCGCAGACGAACCGACGACAGCACTCGATGTGACGGTGCAGGCGCAGATCCTCGATTTGCTCAAGGATCTGGCGCAGGGCGTGAACTCGGCGCTTATTCTGATTACACATGATCTCGGCGTCGTCGCGCGTTACGCGGATCGCGTCGTGGTCATGTATGCCGGTCGCGTGGTCGAGGCAGCGCCGGCACGTGATCTGTATGCCCGGCCCCGTCATCCTTATACGCGGGGTTTGATGGCCTCCGTGCCGCGTCTCGACGGTGACACCGAAAAGCGGCTGGTGCCGATCGAAGGTCAACCGCCGAACTTGGCGATGCTGCCGCCCGGCTGCGCGTTTGCACCGCGTTGTGCGCAGGTGGTCGAGGCGTGCCGGAGCGCGCGCCCACCCCTGCGCACCATCGGCGCGCAGCATCAGGTCGCCTGCATTCTGGAGAGCTGAGCGCATGAACGGCCCGCTGCTACGCGTGGAAAACCTGAAGGTGCATTTTCCCATCATGAGGGGCGTGCTGCTGCAGCGCGAGGTGGCGACCGTGCGCGCCGTCGATGGCGTGTCGTTCACGCTCGCGCGCGGCGAGACGCTGGGGCTCGTCGGTGAAAGCGGTTGCGGCAAGTCGACGACCGGGCTGGCCGTCATCCGCATGCTGACGCCGACCAGCGGACGGATCGAGTTCGAGGGGCAGGACATCACGCGATACGACCGGACGCAGATGCAACCGCTGCGCAAACGCATGCAAATGGTCTATCAGGATCCGTTCGGCTCGCTCAACCCACGCATGAAAGTTCGCGACATCATCGCCGAGCCGCTGGAAGTGCACGGACTGACGGAAGACAAACGCGCGCGCGCTGACAAAATCGCCGAGTTGATGAAGGTGGTGGGGCTGTTGCCGGACATGGCGGATCGCTATCCGCACGAATTTTCCGGCGGCCAGCGGCAACGCATCGGCATCGCGCGGGCGCTCGCTTTGGAGCCAAGTCTGATCGTCTGCGACGAGCCGGTGTCGGCGCTCGATGTCTCGATCCAGGCGCAGGTGGTCAACGTTTTTGTCGACCTGCAGAAGCGGATGGGGCTGGCGTATCTATTCATCGCTCACGACCTCGCGGTGGTGCGCCACGTCTCCGACCGCATTGCCGTGATGTACCTGGGCCGCATCGTCGAGGTCGCCAAGCGCGATGAAATCTACCGCACGCCGCTGCATCCCTACACGCAGGCGCTGCTGGCCGCAGTGCCGGTGGCCGATCCTGCTGTCGAAGCGCTGCGAAAGCGCGTGACGGTCACGGGCGAAATCCCGAGTGCACTCAATCCGCCGTCGGGTTGCCGTTTCCATACGCGCTGCATGCACGTGATGCCGCGCTGCAAAACCGACGATCCCCCGTTGCGCGACATGGGCGCGGGGCGTGCCGTTGCCTGCCATCTGCATGCGCAGGCGTAGCAAGCGGCCACGGCTATATTGACGTCCACCGCACCACCCGTATCGTCATCCCGGCGAAGGCCGGGACCCACGACACACTCTTGCGTTCGAGAGAGCTGGAACAGCCCGGTTTTGTTGGCTGAGACTTCTGGCAAACCCTGCAAGGGCCCAAAACGTCCTTGTCGTGGGTCCCGGCCTCCGCCGGGATGACGAACTTTTATAGTTCGAGTTCGTATCTCAAGCCCGAGGAAAATAGCCGTCGCTGCAGATTTAAATCCGACGGCCCTGGCAATCGGCCACGGTGGATATCAGGCCGGTGGGGCACTCTTTTTCATGATGCGCTCGATGTAGCGGGCCACGTTCACGACGACGCGTTGATGGGTGCCCTCGCTGATGGCCTCGCGTTCGTCGCGCGCAGTCACTTTGAACGACAGGGTTCGCCCTTCGATTGCGACCAGTTCGGCCGTCGCGTGCACCTTCATGCCGACTGGCGTTGCCGCAAAATGCCGGACGTCCAGGTGAATGCCGAGGCTCTCGAAGCCAGCGGGCAATAGGTCCTCGCACGCGGCGAGAGCGGCAGCCTCGATCAGATTGATCAGCACGGGGGTGGCCAGCACGGCGACACGCCCACTGCCGACGCTGCGCGCTGTCTGCATGTCTGTGACGACAAGGTCTGCAGCGCCGGTTTGGCCGATCGCGAGTTTCGACAGATCCAAGATGCAAGCCTCCGCTGGAATGATTGCGTTTCGATATATCCCGGCTAATATATCGTCAAGGTCGCCCGTATCAGGCATTGTGTGGATCTGACGATGACGCGTCTCACTATCCGCATCGACTTCGACAATGGTCGGCAGGTTGGTCACGGCAAGATCAAGCTGCTCGAAGAGATCGCCACGCACGGCTCGATCAGTCGCGCGGCCAAGGCGATGAACATGTCGTACCGGCGCGCATGGCTACTGGCAGACGAGATTAACGGCATGTTTCGCAGCCCCGTGCTGGAAACGCAGCATGGCGGTAGCGGCGGCGGGCATGCGCGGCTGACCTCGTTTGGGCATGCGCTCGTCGGTCATTATCGCACTATCGAGGCGCAGACGTTGGTAGCCTTTCAACGGCAACTGGCAGAAATCGAGCAGGCGGTGAAGCCGTGAACAAGTCTCTGGCGAGATATACGAACAACACTATCGCCGGCGCCGGGGGCGAAGCTCGGCGGTTGGCAGGGCGGGTGCTGGCAGTGGCGGCGGTTGCCGTTGCGTCGGTGCTTCCCATGGAGAGCGGCGCAGTTGCGGCCGAAGTGCGGGTCGCGGTCGCGGCAAATTTTACAGAGCCCGCGCGGAAAATCGGTGCACTTTATGAAACGGCCAGTGGACACAAATTGATTTTGAGTTTCGGCTCGACCGGTCAGTTCTATGCGCAAATCACCCAAGGCGCGCCCTTCGACGTGTTGCTGAGTGCGGATCAGGCGACGCCGCGCAAAGGCATCGACGCCGGATATGCGGTGGCCGGCACCGCGCGGACGTATGCCCGGGGACGGCTCGCATTGTTCAGCCGCGACAAGGATCGCGTGACGGGCGAGGCGACGTTGCGCGCTGGCACCTTTGCCAAGATCGCGATCGCGAACCCGAGCTTGGCCCCCTACGGCGCGGCGGCCATGCAAACCATGCAGGCGTTGGGCGTTGCCGCAGCGTTGCAGCCGAAAATCGTGACGGGCGCGTCCATCGCGCAGGCCTTTCAATTCGTCGAAACCGGCAATGCGGAACTTGGCTTCGTCGCGCTGTCGCAAGTGATCGGCCGTAGTGACGGCTCCCAATGGGTGGTGCCCGAAACGCTGCACGCGCCGATCGCGCAGGACGCGGTGTTGCTGAAGCGCGGCGCAGATAACGCTGCTGCACAAGGATTTTTGGGGTATCTGAACGGCGCCACCGCTCAAGCCGTCGTCGAAAGCTATGGCTATGGGCGGGGTGAGTAATATGACCGCGACACCGGCGCTCGGCGAAATCTGGTCGCCCTTGCTGCTGACGTTCGAACTGGCCGTGGTGACAACGGCACTCCTGCTGATCGTCGGCACGCCGCTCGCGTGGTGGCTGGCGCGCTCCAAGTGGCGCTGGAAGGAAGCGGTGGCGGCGGTTGTCGCGATGCCTTTGGTGCTGCCGCCGAGCGTGCTCGGATTTTACCTTCTATTGGCGCTTGGACCCAACGGACCCGGCGGCGGCATCGCGCGGCTGCAGGACGCACGCACGCTGGCCTTCACCTTCACGGGGCTGGTGATAGGCTCTGTCGTTTACTCGCTGCCGTTCGTGGTGCAGCCGATCCGCAACGCCTTCGAGGCCATCGGGAAACGCCAGTTGGAGGTCGCAGCAACCTTGCGGGCGTCGCCATGGGACGCGTTCTGGAGCGTCGCGGTGCCGTTGGCCCGACCAGGATTTCTGACCGGCGCGGTGCTCGGCTTCGCCCACACCGTCGGGGAGTTCGGCATCGTACTGATGATCGGCGGCAACATTCCCGGCCAGACTCGAGTGCTGTCGGTGGCGATTTACGATTTTGTGGAAACGCAGCGCTGGCTGGAGGCGCATCTGGTGGCCGGCGGGCTCGTCGTGTTCGCATTCACCGTCGTGTTCGCGACATTGCTGATCGAGAAGCGCGCGAGGCGCGTGGCATGAGCGCTCAGCCGCCTGCCTTGACCGTGGCGCTCTCGGGTGCGCTCGGCGCGTTCACGCTCGACGCGGCATTCGAAGTGCCGAAGGGTGGCATCACCGCGCTGTTCGGACCGTCGGGCAGCGGCAAGACGACGATCCTCCGCTGTATCGCCGGACTGCAGCACTTGCCTGGGCGTATTTCGGTCGGCACCGAGTGCTGGCAGGATTCGGATGCGCGAATATTCGTCGCGCCGCATCGGCGGCATGTCGGCTACGTGTTTCAGGAGCCGAGCCTGTTCCCGCATCTCTCGGTGCGGCGAAACCTGATGTACGGCGCAGCGCGTGCGACTGATCGCAAGGCGGGCTTTGTTTCGCCTGACGCAACCCGCATCGGGCTGGACGAAGTCGTCGATCTGTTGGGTATTAGCCATCTCCTGCACCGTGACACCACTGCGCTGTCAGGCGGCGAGCGGCAGCGGGTGGCGGTGGGGCGGGCGCTGTTGTCCAACCCGCAACTGCTGTTGATGGACGAACCGTTGTCGGCGCTCGATCGCGCGACTAAGGACGAGGTGCTGCCGTATTTCGACGCGCTGCACGCGCGCCTCGCCATTCCTATCCTCTACGTCAGCCACGACATGGCCGAAGTCGAGCGGTTGGCCGACCGGCTGGTGCTGATCGAAGACGGACGCGTGCGTGCGTCGGGAGCGCTGACTGATGTGCTGGTCGATGCGGGTTTGGGAGTGCCGAGAGGCTCGCGCTGTGAAGGCGTGAGTTTGACGGGCTGCATCACTTCGTACGACGTCGCCTACGATCTGACGGAGTTCGCGGTGGCGGGCGGCACACTGCTGGTGCCCGGGCGGCATGGCGACGTGGGCGAAATCCGCCGGCTGCGCATCGGAGTTGACGACGTGAGTTTTTCACTGATCCCGGGTGTGGCATCGAGCGTGCTGAATTGCCTGCCGGCTCGGATCGTCGCTGTGGAGCGGCGAGCGGTCAACGCGGGTGTTGCGACGGTGACGGCCGCGTTGGGCGTGGCAGGTGAAGGTGCACACGTTACAGCGAGTGTTGCAGCGAAAGCGATGGATCGTTTGGCGCTGGCACCGGGGATGACTGTGATGGCGGGCGTGAGGGCTGTGGTGGGGTAGAGGGGGCGGGGCTCAGGTCTGCTATCGGCCAGAGCAGAGTGTAGACGACGCAATTCCCTCTCCCTATCGCCTTCGATGGGGAGAGGGTTAGGGTGAGGGGCAGCCCAACCACAAACAGAGCCTCACGGGACAAAATGCCGAAACGTACAAGTCAGCCTTGGCGGACCAATCGAGCGCGCGCGTTGCGGGCCAGTTCGACATCCGCCGAGGCATTACCGTGGTCGAAGCTGCGTAATCGCCAGCTTGGTAACCGCAAAATTTGTCCGTCAACATCCGATCGGCTTCTGATTTCGCCTGCCGCGACGTGATGCAGGTCGTGGAAATTGACGGAGAAAAAACGCGACGAAATCCGAGACAGCGCCATGAAACGCGAGGGCTATCGCATCCTTCGCGTCTCTAATCGTGACGTGTACGACAGCCTCGAAGGTGTCTTGGACAGCATCGAGAACGTGGCCAGAACCTGATAGTTGGCTTGGAGATTACTGCTGCCCCTCACCCCGCCCTCTCCCCATCGAAGGCGATAGGGAGAGGGAGCCGCGCGACTTCAGATATGGGTCAAAGCGGCCTTAGTAGTCGGCGGAGTCAACCGAGGTTTGGTCGGCGCATGTTTTGTCAATTATCCTACGAACGTATAAGAACATGCGTCTGGCACTAGCATCATTCGCGTCGCGAACGACCAACCAGAGCCGCATTCAATCCACCTCCCCCAGTGGACGGCTGACGGTTTCCAGCGGTTTGCGTTCGGCGGCGACGGACCACAGGCCGGCGATGATGGCTGCGGCGATCATCAACACCGCGCCGAGGAGATAGCCGGCGAATACGCTTGTCCGCGAGCCTGTCTCGATCAGGATGCCAAAGAGCCAGGGGCCGGCCACGCCGCCAAGGCCGGTGCCGACGGCGTAGAAGAACGCAATGGCAAGCGCTCGGATTTCGAGCGGGAATGTCTCGCTCACAGTCAGATAGGCGGCGCTTGCGGCGGCCGATGCAAAAAAGAAGATGACCATCCAAGCGCCGGTCAGTTGCGTTGCCGACACCAGGTCGCGTGCGAACAACAGGCCGGTCAGTGCCAGAAGTAATCCGGACATGGCATACGTCGCAGCCAGCATTGGCCTACGGCCGAGCGTGTCGAACAACGGGCCCAGCACGATCGGGCCGAGGAAATTGCCCGCCGCAAATGGCAGGATATACCAGCCCACGTGATCGGCCTGAATGCCGTAGAAATCCGTCAGCACCAGCGCGTAGGTGAAGAAGATGGCGTTGTAGAAAAACGCCTGCGCCGTCATCAGGCTCAACCCGACCAATGTGCGCCGGCTGTGAACCCGGAACAGTGTCGACGCCACCTCGGACAGCGGGGTGTGATTGCGGCAGCGCAAACGGATGGTGGGGAAAGGCCCTTGAGACAACCGGTATCCGCGCTTCTCGAAATCCTGTTCGATCTTGGTGACGATCTCGCGCGCCTCGTCGGCCCTGTTGTGAGTGATCAGCCAACGGGGACTTTCGGGAATCCAAAGCCGCATGAAGAAGATAACCACGGCAAGCGCGGCGCCGATGAGAAAGGCGAGGCGCCAGCCGGTATCGCGATCGAAGTAGGCTGTGTTCAGCAACACGACCGAGCCCAGCGCGCCGATGGCCGCCCCAACCCAGAAGCTGCCGTTGATCGCCAGATCGGTTCGGCCACGCACGCGCGCTGGCACGAGTTCTTGAATGGTGGAGTTGATGGCGACATATTCCCCGCCGATGCCGGCGCCGGTGAAAAACCGAAAGACCATGAAACTCCAGATGTTCCACGAAAATGCGGTGGCCGCCGTGGCCGTCAGGTAGACCGCAAGCGTGATGAAAAACAGCTTCCGGCGACCGAGCCGGTCTGTCAGTTGGCCGAAAAACAGAGCGCCGATCACGGCACCGACGATGTAGGCGCTGCCCGCAAGACCGACATCGGTATTGCTGAACTGCAGCACTGGGCTTTGCTTCAACGCCCCCGCCACGGAACCGGCGAGCGTCACTTCGAGCCCATCGAGAATCCATGTGATCCCCAGCGCCACCACGACGAGTGTGTGAAACCGCCCCCACGGGAGACGATCGAGGCGTGCTGGAACATCGGTCTCGATGATCGCGCCGGCGTGTATGGATGAATCTTGCAAGCCGACGTTCCGCTTTTCAACGAGCAACGCGCCGCACGCTAGATAGATGGTGTCGACGTCGATAATCGAACGACCGACCGCCGCGACGCGTTCCGCAATCGGCTAGCGGATTCCCCACGCAGACACCTCAAGCGCGCACACAAGGTGAGCACACCATGGCAATCCACATCGAGAAACAAACGAACGGCAGCAGAGGCCGCTATGTCGCGCGCATCGACGGCATCGAAGGCGAGGCCGAGCTCACATTCACGGTCCGTGGCCCGAAGCTGATAAGTGCCGACCACGCGGGCGCACCCCCGAACATGCGCGGCAGTGGCGCTGCTGCCGCGCTCGTTGAGTTTATGATCGCGGACGCGCGCAAGGCTGGATTCAAGATCATCCCGACCTGCCCGTATGTACGGGCCCAGTACGAGAAGCATCCGGAATGGCGCGATGTCATGCTTGATACTCAGCCGTAGTCGAAGCTGACTGCGTTGGTCGTGATGGTCCCGTGTCTGAGTCGCATCACAAGTGTGCTGCGTCGCGCACGGGAGGCGGCAGCGCGTTTGATCGCAAATCACGGTTGCGCTCCCGACGCTCTTTGCAAATCGATCAATCGTTCCGACGCAGGGCGTCCGAGACGACAGGCGTTGGCGCTGCAGGGGCTTTCTGGAGCCGGGCGAAGAACTGCCTGAAGGGCACGATCATCTGGCCGTGCCAAGATGTCGGAAACAACGGATCATCGACGCCGTACTCCTGCGGGAGTTGGCCTTCAGGCATGTAAAAAGTACCGAACATCCAGTCCCATATCGCGAACGTCGACGAGAAATTGGAGTCGCCGCCTTCGTTGACGCCGGTGTGGTGCCAGCGATGAAACACGGGCGTCGCAATCACGTAGCGAAGCGGGCCAAGCGTCCAGTTCAGGTTGGCGTGCACGAAGGCGGCACTGATCGTATCGAAGGGGACGAGCGCCAGCATAATGGCTGGCGGCACGCCGAGCACCACCATGAGAATGGAAACGAGACCACTGCCCAGCATCTGGTTGATGGGATGAGTGCGGAACGTCGAGGTCCAGTCCAGGTCGATGGAGGAATGGTGGACGGCATGGAACGGCCAGAGGACGACGTGGTGGAAGCAGCGATGGGTCCAATACAGAAGAAAATCCGTGCCGACGACGTAGAACACCACTTGCGTCCAGAACGGCAATTGTCCGACTGGTCCGGCGCCTTTGGTGAGATAATTTGTGACTTGCTCTTGGCTCACGAAGTTACCGAGCAACAGCACGATCAGCAGCATGACGACCAGCCGCAGGTAGGGAGCGATGATCGGGATGAAAAAGAAGAACTGGACATCAGTCATCAGGTCGCGGCTGCGCCACCACGGTTTTCCGGGATTGCAGGCTTGGCTCTGATAGAGCGTCAAGAACGTAAAAACGATCGACAGACCGAGCGCATACGGCAACTGTGCCGTCAGGGCGGTCCAGAGGCTGGCGAGCATTGTTGCCGTCATGTCCATAGCTGCGATCCCGGTGGCGGCGCGATGTCAGACCTAAGCGATGTGGATTTAATTTCGAGTTAGCCGCCCATGAGGTGGCGGCGGCCTTGCGAGCCGCCGCCACGTGGTTACTTCAGGGGAGCGCAGTCGCCATGGTCGCAGCGGTTCGGAGATGCGCCGAGCTTAAAGTTAAGCCCGACGCGCGCATTCCACACGTTGGCGTGGTTGCGGAACGAGTACGGGTCGGGCGGTACTGCTGAATCGGCCATGTCGTAGTTGCGTTTACCAAAGTCCATGTACAGCGCTTCGGCTTTCAGCGAGACGACCTCGGTCAGCGCACGCTCGAAGCCGGCGCCGACGGTCCAACCGGCTTTCCAACCGTCGAAGCTGGGGTTCGTCAGGCCACCGTCGATGTGGTTGATATCGTTGAGTTGGTGTTTGAGGTTGGCCCACGCCAAGCCGCCGGTTGCGTAGAACAAGGTGTGGTCGGCGACGAAGCCCATGCGTGCGCGCAGCGTTCCGAAATTGCGCATTCTGTCGGAAAGATTGAGGTAGCCGATAGATGGGCCGCTCGCGTAGTAGGCGGGCGAGTAGTGGTCGGTGCTGCCGCCGAGATTGGCAAAGTTGAAATCAGCTTCGACGCCCAACACCGTGTTGCAGCGCGCGCGGTTATAGCCGACTTGGCCGCCACCGCTGAAGCCGCGACGGACCTTACTCAGCGGGCTGGTCTGGTAGTCGTCGAAGTCGGCGAAGGTTTCTTCCCATTTCGTGTGTAGGCTTGTGAGGCCGCCGTTGATGCCGGCATAGAAACCCGCGAAACGTTCGGCGCCGCAACCGCGCGCATCGCTTGCAGGCGCATTGTCTTTCATTGAAATGCGCGGGCCGTTCAAATCGGCGGCCGATACTGCGGCGGTGCCAGCGAGTATCAGAATGGCGGCGGCTAAGCCGGTTGGTCGTTTGAGCATGGAATCCTCTTGGGTGGTGCGGACATATTCCGCTTGCAAAGCCTTTCACCACGGGACTCGAGACTTGACCGGAGCATCAGGAGATAACAACCGCAGTCATTAAAGCCGGGTTAAGCGGGGCTGGCGGCCCGGTTTTGCGTTGCGGAATAGTGCGGCGGCGCAACAGCGCTGTCGTGACGTCCCGAGTGCAGGTTTGTTTGATCAGCCGGAGTTTGATAAAGTGTTGCGGCACCCAATCGAGGCAACGCTGAATGTCGTCACTGCTGATCACACACCCGAATTTCGTCAATCACGATACCGGTCCAGGGCATCCCGAGCGGGCCGACCGGATGCGTGCAATCGATCGAGCCTTAAGTGCGCCGGGGTTTGAGCGGTTGGTGCGGGCGGAAGCGCCGCTGCGGGACGACGTGGAGGGCGTGATCGCGCTGGCGCATCCGCGTGCCTATATCAACGGTTTGAAGGCCGACCGGCCGGCGCTGGGGGGAGAGTTGGTGCGGCTCGATCCGGACACCGTGATGTCACCGGGGACCTGGGATGCGGCGATGCGAGCCGTGGGGGCGGGCCTGATGGCTGTCGATGCGGTCATGACCGGGCAGCATGCCAACGCGTTCTGCCAAGTACGTCCTTGCGGCCATCATGCAGAAACGGCGCGCGCCATGGGCTTCTGCCTGTTCGACAATGTCGCCATCGCTGGGCTTTACGCACGCCAAAGATACGGTGCCGAACGCATCGCGGTAGTCGACTTTGACGTCCATCACGGCAACGGGACGCAAGACATTTTTTGGTCAGACAAGGATTTGTATTTCGCGTCGACACACCAGATGCCTTTGTTTCCTGGCACCGGCGCACTGTCGGAACGGGGCGTCGGCAATATCGTCAACGCGCCGTTACGGCCGGGCGATGGCGGTGCGCAGTTTCGTGAAGCGTTTCAAAGCCAGATCCTGCCATCGCTCAAGAATTTCTCGCCCGACCTCATCCTGATCTCGGCGGGGTTCGACGCGCACGAAGATGATCCGCTGGCAAACCTGCGCTTGAAAGAGGAGGATTTTCGCTGGGTCACATTGCAGGTTGCGGAGGTTGCCCACAAGCACTGTCACGGGCGGCTAGTGTCCATGCTCGAAGGCGGTTATGACCTGCGCGCGCTCGCGCGATCGGTCGCAGTCCACGTTGACGGGCTTCTTGAAGCCGGCAAGTAGGAACAGCCATGGATAGAGATATGCAATCGGCTAGCAAGCCTGCGGTGCGTTACGTCGATATTCGTGAGATGACCTTCGAACGAGCGCTCAAAGAACTTGAAAATATTGTGGGACGCCTCGAACGCGGCGACGTTGAGCTCGAGGAAAGCATTACAATCTACGAGCGCGGCGAGGCTCTCAAAGATCACTGCGATCGTCTGCTGAAGCAGGCCGAGGCGAAGGTCGAAAAACTGACGCTCAACGCCGGCGGGACGCCGATTGGAACGCAGCCGTTCAGCACGGAATAGGGCTGCGCGTGAGCAAGCCAAGGCGTCATGGAACCCCTGTTTCGCCAAGCCGTTGTCCCTTTTTAACCCGGAGGGATGAACTATGGGCAGTTCTCACGATGCCGAAAAGAAATTGAACGATACACTCAAGGAGTCATTTCCTGCGAGCGACGCGAACTCTTCAAATGAGGTCGATGTGCGTCCAGTTCGGCCAGAGGATCGCAAGCCTGCAAAGATCGACAAAGCTCTGGTTGACAAGCTGGCTGAGGAAGTCAGGCAGAAGCAGCGGGAAGAGTAAGCAGCCGTCGGCCGAAATGGCGCCACGATTTTAGAGTCTCTTACGCTCGTTACTTGGGTTCGGCGCGCTGCGTTAAGCCCGGGTTAACCAGATTTCAGCATAGTCGGGGTTCGATTGTGTTTGCGTTGGAGTGAGTAATGAGCCGGCTTGCGTTGCCTGTCGCGTTGTCGATCACCGTTTTGATGGGGGCCTGTTCGGTCGGCGGGGCGAACCTGTCATCTGGTTTCGCATCCAGTCCCGTTGTCGCGCAGAAACCTCAGGTTCTGAACTCGGTTGATCGGGGTTCCCTTGGTGGCGACCCGCAGAGTGGTCGCAAGACGCCTTCCAACTCCAACGTGAAACTTGCGCGCGCCGAGGACAAAGCTCCTGCTGGCCAGTTCGAGAAGGCGCCCGTAGGCGCGCTTGCCGATCGCAGTTACGGCGCGACCAAGCTCGATGCCGAGCAAGCGCGCGATGTTATTAACGGCTATCGGCAGAGTAAGGGGCTGAAGCCGCTCAAGTTGAACGCGTCGTTGACAGAGGCTGCCCGGGCGCACAGTCAGGATCTCGCAAAGTGGGATCGGATTTCGCATTATGGATCGGATGGATCCAACCCCTGGGACCGCGTGAAACGCACGGGTTACAGCGCCAAAGTCGCGGCTGAAAACGTCGGCACGGGCCAAGCCAGCATCGTCGAGGTCATGAAGGGTTGGCAGGAGAGCGCGGGCCACAACAAGAACCTACTGTTGCCTGACGTCGAGCATATGGGCATTGCACTCGTGCAAGATCCAAAAACAGAATTCAAGACGTTCTGGACCCTTGTCATCGGATCTTCCGGCTGAGGGTCGGCGGGGCGGTCGCGTGCGGTTGACGGTCACATTTTGACCGCTTGTGAATGGCTATTGAGGCCTTCTCCGACGCACGTGTCACAACAGAAGGGGGCATCATGTTTGCGCAACGCCCGCAATCGCTACCGTCTCAAGCTTCGCCCGCAGCTTCGCCGACAACGCCTGCAACGCGCTCTGCATCGCCAACGCACGCTCGATCGGTCATCGGGCACGATCTGAAAATCGTCGGGCAGGGGCTGCAGATTATCAGCCAAGGCATATTGCAGGTCGATGGCGAGGTGATCGGCGACGTGCACGGTGCCGAGGTTATCGTGGGCAGCCAAGGCAAGGTCACGGGCAAAGTGACGGGGCAACACGTCGACGTGTGTGGCAGCGTGGTCGGCGTCGTCAGCGGGAACGCGGTGGTGCTGAAATCATCATCGGTTGTCGATGGTGATATCCATCATTTGTCGCTGGTGATCGAGACCGGTGCGCAGTTCGACGGCCGTAGCCGCCGCGTGGCCAACGAGGCGGACCTTGCGGCTCTGCTCGTTGTCCAAACAACAGCCGACGTTCGCGGCTAGGATTTTGACTGATTATTTCGGCATGGTGGCCAAGGCCGCGAGAATGCGCGCCCAGCTTCGCGCGCCTTTGCGGTAGCTCGACAGATTGTACTTTTCGTTGGGGCTGTGAATTCGGTCGTCGTCAAGGGCGAAGCCTACCAGCAAGCTGTCCATGCCGAGCTTTTCCTTGAAGTCGGTGACGATCGGGATCGAGCCTCCGAGCGCCAGCATGATCGGTGGTTTGCCCCACTCAGCCTCCAGCGCGGCGGCAGTTGCTCGCATGGTTGGAGTTTCCGTGTCGAACATCACGGCTTCACTGCCGCGCTTGCCGGTCATCTTGAGTTTGCAATCGGCGGGAAGGCGTGCGCGCACGTAGTCCTCGATCGCGTCCATGACCGCTTTCGGTTTCTGGCCGGGCACGAGGCGGCAGGTGATTTTGACGGATGCTTGCGCGGGGATGACGGTTTTTGTCCCGATGCCTTGATAGCCGCCGCTGATGCCATTGAATTCAAGCGTGGGCCGCGACCAGACCTGCTCCATGACTGAGTATTTCGCTTCGCCGACCGGCACCGACAACCCCACTTTGCCCAAAAAGTCTTCGCCGTCGAAGTCGAGCGATTTCCACTGTTTCAGCGTTTTTGCGGTGGGATTGACGACGCCGTCATAGAAGCCCGGGACGGTTATCTTGCCGCGCGGATCGTGCATCGCGCCGATGATGTTGGCGAGGATGCGGATCGGATTGGCTGCGGCGCCGCCGTAGAGGCCGGAGTGCAAATCGCGGTTGGCGGCCGTAAGTGTGAGTTCGGCCGCGCAGATACCGCGCAGCTGCGAGGTGATGGCGGGCGTGTCCTTGTCCCATTGGCCGGTGTCGCAGACGAGAGCGATGTCGGCGGTGATTTCCTTGCCATGGGTCTTGAGAAAGCCCGGCAGCGATGGCGAACCGCACTCCTCCTCGCCCTCGAGGATGACCGAAACGGCCACAGGCAATTCGCCAGCGACGGACATCCAAGCACGCGCGGCCTCGAAGAAGGTCATCAGCTGACCTTTGTTGTCTTCGGCGCCGCGCGCGACGATAACTTTGCCGTTGCCGCGCTCGGTGGCGATGCGCGGCTCGAACGGTGGCGTGGTCCAGAGGTCGAGGGGATCTGCGGGTTGAACGTCGTAGTGGCCGTAGAACAGAACGTGCGGCATGCCCTTCGGAATGCTGCGACGATCGTGGGCGACGACCATGGGATGGCCGGTGGTGGGCACGACCTTGGATTCGGCAAAGCCGATATCCGCGAGTTGGGTCGCACACCAGCGTGCGGCCGTGTCGCAGTGGGCTTTGAAGGCTGGATCCGTCGACACGCTGGGAATGCGGAGGAGTTCGAAGAGTCTCTCCACGCCTGCATCCTGTGCTTGATCGAGTGCCTTCAAAACCTTGGGAAGATACGCATTCGGTATCGATTCAACCCCTGAAGCTGCAGGTTTTGCGGATGCGGTTTTAGGAGATGCGGCCATGGAGAAATCGATCCTTGCGGCTGAATGTTGCGGTTCCACCTTGCGGCAGGAAATTCACGGCGTCAAAACGCAAACTCTACAGCGCATGCTGTTGGTCGGGGCGGTCGACACACGGGGCGATCAAGAGATTAACAGTTGCGCAATCAATTTGAGCGACGGTGGTGAATCGGATTCGATCGCCAATTGGATGTCACATGCTCGACGAAAGAGACGGACTTCGGGCCGCTGATGCCGAGAGTGGCGTCGCTGGTAGCGCACCGGGCTTGGTCAGTGCGGTCATCATCCCATTTCCGCGACGCGCGTCGCCTCGTACCGCTGCACAGCCGGTGGATAACCGCCATGTGGGCCTCGCGCTCGATGCCGTCACCTTGGGTATGTCGTCGCGCACAGTCTTACACGCGCCGACGTTTTTATCGGCGATCGGTGGCCTGACCGGCTTTGCAATCCAGCAGATGTTGCTCCGCGAGGGTGGCGTGGCCTGGTCTCAGCCACGCCGCGCAGAACATCTCGATCGGATTTTGCTCAGTGAGCGGCCGGTTGACGGCAGCCTATGGTCGAAGTTGCAGGAAGCGTCGCGCGCGGTTGGTGCACATCATTTGCCAGACCCGAACACGTTGCTGCAGGCGACGTTGCGTTGCGTGGGTACCACCCAATTCGGACTGATCACGCTGCCGCTCGAGTACAAGCTCGTTCAGCAACCGCAGGCTTCGGTTACGGAGTTGTGGACATCGGTCACCCGAACCATCGCCGATGAGGGTGTGTCCAACGCGGTGCTGCCGCAGGTTCTCATCGCTGCATGCGCACAGCGTGTCGCGGCTGACATGCGTCTAGTGCCACCGCATGTGGGCGTGCGCATCGTAATGCAGTCAGCGTTGGCGATGGCGTTGATCGAACCGCGCGTCATTCCAGGCGCAGTGCTGAAGTCGCAGGCCAACTGATGCCCACGGTGGCGACCCGTCTGGGCCGGGACGTACGTGTGAGCGGTGCCCGTTCTCCCGGGGCCATCACGCGGCGCCAGCAAGTTCGGCATGGATTGAGGGATGATGGACAAACGCTGGATGTAGGCACGCGCGCCATCGATCTTGCCAACGTCAGCAAATACTCGGCTTCCGGCCTCAGCTCGAAAGATCTGTCGACAGGGTTTGCAACGATTGCAATCTTCAGCGGCGTGGCGGCGCTTTACGTGTTCGGCGTGTTGGAACTCGGCTGGCGCGCGCGCATGATGTATGAGGGTGTGCTGTTCGGGCTGATTGCAATATGCGCTGTGGCGGAGCTTTTTTCGGCGCGGCGAGACACGCTGTACACGTTCAAGTTAAGCGTACCGAACGAGGACGATGCCGTGTTCGTCACTGCCGACAAGTCGGAAGCGTTGCGACTGAAGGCGGCGCTGGTTGCCAAAACTGATGACTTAACTCAGCTTTGAAGCGGTTGCTCTTCGCCGCTGCCATCGTGCAGAAATGGGCCTCGGTTGTGGCCGACGCCGGTTTCCTCGCCATAGACCGACAACATCGGGGGATCGAGCAAGATGGCCTGCTCGTAGGCACCGAAGCCGTTGAAACGACCGGCGATGGCGCGCCCGTAGGCACCGATGTTGCCGATCTCGATGAAGTCGCCTTCACGGATATTGGCCGGCAGCATGAACGGTCCGGGCATGCGATCGATGCTGTCGCAAGTCGGCCCCCAGAACGAGAACGGTGACAGGTCGGCATCCGTGGAGTCCAAGCGGCTCGACAGTCGACGTACCGGGAAGATCCAGCCAAGGTGGGCTGCATCGAACAAGGCGCCGTAAGCGCCGTCGTTAATGAAAAGCTCGTTGCCTCGACGGCTGTTGACGCGGACGATCAAACTCTCGGCTTCGGAAACGAGCGCGCGTCCGGGCTCGCACATCATGCGGCAGCTTTCACCGACGGGAAGCGCTTCATACGCGGCTTTGATAGCGTCGATGAACCGCTGCAAGGGCTCGGGGCGGCTGTTGGCGTAAGCGGAGGGAAAGCCACCGCCGACGTCAACGCGATCGAGCACGACGCCCGCTTTCACGATGAGCGCGCCGACTTCACCGAGGGCCGTGACGTAGGCTTCGGGCGACGTGGTCTGTGAACCGACGTGAAACGTGAGGCCGAGTTTTTTCGCAGCCTGGCGCGTTTTGGAAACGAGCTTGTGTGCTTTCGACGGTTGAATGCCGAACATCCGTTCCAAGGGCAATTTCGAGTTCTTGGGCTGCACGGCCAAACGGACCCACAATGTGAGATCCTGGGCGTTGCCGGTTTCCTCCATGATCTTGGCGAGTTCATCCTCGCTGTCGAGCGAGAACGAGCGAACGCCAAACTCGAAGAATGCATGCCGGATGGCATTGCGCGATTTGATAGGGTGCATGAAATGCAGATGAGCTTCGGGGATCGAGGCCACGTCCTCGATCTCGGGAAGCGATGCAACGTCGAAGTGCCGAATACCCGCCCCATAAAGCGCGCCGAGTAGAAACGGCGACGCATTGGCCTTGACTGCATAGGCGACGTCGCCGGGGAAGTGTTCGAGAAACCAGCGCGCAGCTTGACCGGCCGCATGAGGACGCAGCCCGAAAGTGGGACGGTCGGGTTGACGAGCGATGATGAGATCGCGAGCGCTGGCGTATCGATCCATAGTGACCCTTCGGCAGATGCAGACCCAAAACCCGCCGGTGACCGGCAGCGACATAACTGACATTTTGGGCCGCGCTGCCCGCGGCCAGAGGTCACTTAAGTATTGTGCGGCTTGATGTAAAGTAAGTTCAGCGCTGCTTGGTTCATGGCTCTCGGACATGCGCGCCGGTGAGAGGCGATTGCCACCCGCGTCCCATCGCGACATGCTGGCGGTGACCAGGCTGTCAAATGGCGGGCCGAGGCGAGTACGAGGATTACGCATGAGACGCATCCGCATTGGGGCCGGCGCCGGATTTTCCGGCGACAGGATCGAACCGGCGATCGATTTGGCCGAACGCGGCGACCTCGATTACCTCGCGTTCGAATGCCTTGCCGAGCGAACGATTGCGCTTGCACACTTGCAGAAGCTGGCCGACCCCACGCGCGGGTACGATCCGTTGCTCGAAGAGCGTATGCGCCGCGTGCTGCCGATAGCGATGCGCAAGGGCGTCAAGATCATCACGAATATGGGGGCGGCCAATCCTTTGGCTGCGGGGCAGTGCGTCGCCCGCCTGGCGGCAGAACTCGGGCTGACAGGAGTGAAGGTGGCTGTCGTGCTCGGGGACGACGTGACAGAGGCGGTGCGCGGCAGCACCCAGCCGATGATGGAAACTGGTGAGCGGATCGGCGACCTCGGTGACAGGCTGGTATCGGCGAACGCATATCTGGGAGTTGGCGGGATCGTCGAAGCACTGGCGCGGGGGGCGAATGTCGTCATCACGGGACGAGTGGCTGATCCGGCGTTGTTTCTGGCCCCATTGGTGCACGAATTCGGATGGGCGATGGATGACTGGGAGCGGCTGGGACGCGGCACGTTGGCTGGCCATTTGTTGGAGTGTGCGGGGCAAATCACGGGCGGATATTTCGCCGATCCGGGCATGAAGGACGTCGAGGGGCTGGCGCGCTTGGGGTTCCCTCTAGGCGAGGTGGATGCCGATGGTTATGTGGTCATCACCAAGCTGGGCGAAACAGGAGGAACCGTCAGCTTAGCTACCTGCAAAGAGCAATTGTTGTACGAAGTGCATGATCCCCGGCGTTATCTACAGCCCGACGTGGTGGCCGATTTCAGCGGTGTCGAAATGAGCACGATCGGGACGGATAGGGTGTCGTTGACAGGTGCACGGGGGACGCCGCGCACGGGATTGCTGAAGGTGTCGGTCGGCTATCGGGACGGGTACATCGGTGAGGGGCAAATCTCATACGCCGGCACCGGGGCTGCGGCGCGCGGACAACTGGCGCTGGACATCGCGCGTGAGCGCCTGGCGATCATCGGCGTGGAAGCATCCGAATGGCGCTACGACCTGATCGGCATGAACGCGCTCTATGGTTCGGAAGCGAGCGTGGCCAACAGCGAGCCTGGGGAAGTTCGAGTGCGGGTCGTCGGGCGCACCGGCAGCCGGCATGACGCCGAGCGGATCGGCAACGAGGTAGAGACACTGTATTGCAACGGACCGGCTGGCGGCGGCGGTGTCGCAAAGTCGGTGCGCGAAAACATTGGAGTCGGATCGGTGCTGATCGACGCAGCGCTCGCAAAACCAACCGTGCAATTTGTCGGAGAGGCCGTCGCATGAAGTTGCGGGATATCGCGCATGCCCGCGCCGGTGACAAGGGTAACACGTCCAATATCAGTGTGATCGTGCACCGCGCCGGCGATTACCCGCGGATCGAGCGCGATGTGACGGCCGAACGGGTAAAGGCGCATTTCGGATCTATCGTGACGGGGGCGGTGACGCGCTACGAGCTGCCTTCGCTCGGCGCGCTCAATTTCGTCATGGAAGGCGCGCTGGCTGGTGGCGTCACACGATCGCTGGTGCTGGATGCTCACGGCAAGTCGTTGAGTTCATTTCTACTCGAACTTGAAATCGGCGGCTGACGCAGCCATCGGCAGGCAAGAAATATTAAGAGCGCAGCGGGATGCCAGCGCGCGATCCGATGTGCTACGAGAGGCAATCAGCGCCGGGCACAACGGCGCGACGGGGAGTCCGGGTCCTGCCGGCGCGACAAGGAGAGATCGTCTTGCAGAAACATGCGTTGCAGGGTGAAGGCATGCAAGGCGGAGGGCTGGCGCCGGTCGTGCCGCTGCTACAGGTTCGCGACGTGACTTTGCAATACAAGACCAAGCAGCATCTCGTCACTGCGACCTACAAAGTCAGCTTCGACGTTTTCCAATCCGACCGTTTCGTCCTGCTCGGGCCGTCGGGTTGCGGCAAGTCGACTTTGCTTAAATCCATCGGCGGTTACATGGCGCCGACCGAGGGAACGATTTCGCTGAAAGGCAAGGTGGTGAAGAAGCCCGGCCCCGATCGCGTTTTCGTATTCCAGGAATTCGATCAGTTGCTGCCTTGGAAAACTGTAAAGCAGAATGTCATGTTCGCGCTGCAGGCGTCGGGCAAGGCGCGGGGCAAGGAAGCGTCCGATCGCGCGCTCAACTACATCGACAAAGTGAACCTGACCAAGTTCGCAGACAGCTATCCGCACACGCTGTCGGGCGGCATGAAACAGCGTGTGGCGATCGCGCGCGCCATGGCGATGGAGCCAGACGTGCTGCTGATGGATGAGCCATTCGCAGCGCTCGACGCGCTGACGCGCCGCAAGATGCAGGAAGAACTGTTGCAATTATGGAGCGATACGCGGTTTACGGTCTTGTTCGTCACCCATTCGATTCCGGAAGCGACGCTGATCGGAAACCGCATCCTGCTGCTGTCGCCACATCCCGGTCAGGTGAGAGCGGAGCTGAACAGTGACGGCACCGATCCGGTCGGCGAGGACGGCAAGAAGCTGTCGGATCGCATTCACGACATGCTGTTCGCCGAAGCCGTCGAGCAGGCCGACGCCGTGCAGCATGGTTGAGAAAGCGCGAGAGAGCGCTGTGAATTCCGCGTGTCAGACTACAAATCAGACGACTTGAGGTTAGTTTCCCCATGGTTGAAGCCACCGCGACGGCGCCGACTGCCAGCCGCATTCCACCTGAGCGAAGCGAGTACGTGCGGGACACGGTGGCGAGCCGAAATTTCGGCGTGGTTGAAAAGCCGCTGACCAGTTGGGAGCGGATGTACAACCAAGGCTGGCTGCGCAAGACTTTCATCATCGCCGTCATCGCGGTGGCATGGGAAACGTACGCGCGCTACCTCGATAATTCCCTGCTGGTGCCAACGCTGAGTGCGACCTTGGAAGCTCTGTGGGGCGGGCTGGCCGGCGGCGAAATCCTCAACAAAGCGCTGAATTCGGTGCGGCTGCTGTTTCAGGGGTACGCTGCCGGCTTATTCCTGGCCATGGTATTCACGGCGTTGGCGATGATGTCTCAGCTCGGCAACGATCTGCTTGAAACGCTGACGGCGATGTTCAACCCGTTGCCCGCGATCGCGCTGCTGCCGTTGTCGCTGATCTGGTTCGGGCTCGGGGACAAGTCCATTATCTTCGTTCTCGTGCATTCGGTACTGTGGGCGGTGGCGCTGAATACCCACTCAGGCTTTAAATCGGTGTCCAATACGTTGCGCATGGTAGGCCGCAACTACGGGCTGGGCGGGCTCGGTTATGTCCTGCGCATTCTCATTCCGGCGGCGTTTCCCTCGATTCTGACGGGATTAAAGATCGGTTGGGCGTTCGCGTGGCGGACACTGATCGCTGCCGAATTGGTGTTCGGCGCCACATCCGGCAAAGGCGGGCTCGGCTGGTACATCTACGAGAACAAGAACCTGCTCGATATTCCCGCTGTTTTCGCAGGGTTGCTGACTGTCATCCTCATCGGCTTGGCCGTCGAGAACCTGGTGTTTCGCAACATCGAAGCCGCAACAGTGCGCAAATGGGGCATGCAGAGCTAGCCCGCAGGCGGAGCACGGTCCGCTCCGCAGAGGTCGTAGCTGTTGAGTGATACCGGAAATGGCGCCCCGTACGGGGTTCGAACCCGTGTTACCCACGTGAGAGGCGAGTGTCCTAGGCCACTAGACGAACGGGGCTCTCATGTGCGGCTTCTATAGGCGAGCTTTAGCGCTCCGGCAAGCGAAACGCGCCAGCCTCCCTGCCGATTGCTGTCGTATCGGCAGCCACAAGTGACGACAGTGCTTTGCTGTCGCTTGGCACGACGTTAGCGGCGCGCGGTCCCGCTCAAGGCATAGTGGAGCATCTTGGCTGCGAGCTGAGCGGCGGTAAAATCGTAGGCGTGAAAGCCGGCCAGTGGCGCGAATTCCACCAAGTCCATCCCCACGATCTGACCCGCACTGCGGCACGCCGCACGCAGTATGGCGAGCGCGTCGAGGTAGGCGAGGCCGCCGGGCACGGGTGTTCCGGTGGCAGGCATGACATGGGCGTCCAGCGCGTCGATGTCGAAGGTGATGTAGACAGGCTTCCCGCGCAACGGCGCGACGATGTCGTCGATGTTCCATGACCGCTGAGCATGGCCGAAGTGGACATGCATGCGCTGACGATTGGCCTCGAAATAGCGCGCCTCCGGTTCTGAGAATGCACGGATGCCGACCGAGACGAGAGTGATGTGCTCGTGGCCCGGTTGATCGAGAACGCGTCGCAGAGCGGCTGCGTGGCTATAGGGTTCGCCAAGATACCCGTCGCGCAAGTCCCAGTGGGCATCAAAGTGCAAAACCACCAAGTCCGTTGGGTATCGTTTGACAAATGGCCTGATGGCGCCTGCGGTCAACGAGTGTTCACCACCAAGGATAAACGGTACCTTACCCGCGTCGAGCACGCTGCCGGTCACGGCCGCAAGCAGGTCAAGAGCATCTGCCACCGTGGATGGGATCACGGGCAGACGCAGCGCGGCGATACCGTAATCGGTGCCGGCCTCACGCCAGAGTTCATCGTCAAACAATTCAAGCTGATGGCTAGCGGCCATGATGGCCGCCGGCCCGTGTGCGGTGCCGCCGCCATAACTGACCGACGCTTCCAGCCCGAACGGGATCACGACAGCGCGAGCGTCGGCGGGCCGATCGACGTCGGCACGCAGTGGATCAAGAAAGCTTTCCGAGCCGGGAAGATAACTCGTGCCGGCTGGGGGGAACTTGCCCATCAATCTCTCGCAGTGAATCACTGTTCGCGCGCTGAGTCGGGTGGACCCCAACAGGCAGCGCTCAATATTTGCGGATCAGCCCGACGAGGCGGCCTTGGATGTCGACCTGATCGGGACCGAAGATGCGGGTTTCGTATTTCGGGTTGGCTGCTTCCAAAGCAACCGAGGCGCCTTTTTTCCGCAAACGCTTCAACGTTGCTTCTTCCTTCTCGACCAAAGCGACGATGATGTCGCCGTTGTTGGCGGTCTCTTGGCGGCGGATGATGACGATGTCGCCCTCGTGGATGCCTGCGTCGATCATACTGTCGCCTTTGACCTCCAGCGCGAAATGCTCGCCGGGGCCTAGCATATCCGGCGGGCAGGAGATGTCGGCTGCATGGTTCTGGATAGCGCTGATCGGGACGCCAGCGGCGATCCGGCCCATAAGCGGCACGCCAACTCCACCCCCGGTGATGGCGCCCGGCAGTCCGGCGAATGCAGCGCTGGATTGCGCCTTCTTGCCGCCGCCTTCAATGACGCTCGGTTGAAAGCCGCCCACTTTCTGTTGCGGCGTTTCTGCAGGAGCAGCGGGCGCAGAATACGACGGACCGGCGGACGATTCGGGCATTTTCAATATTTCCAGCGCCCGTGCACGATGCGGTAGGCGGCGAATGAAGCCGCGCTCTTCGAGAGCAGTGATCAACCGATGTATCCCGGACTTCGACTTCAGGTCCAAAGCCTCTTTCATCTCGTCGAACGACGGCGGTACGCCGCTTTCCTGAAGCCGCGCGTGAATGAGCATCAGAAGCTCTTTTTGCTTGGAAGTCAGCATCGTCGGATCCTAGTTGGCGGCCGCAGCGCGCGCCGGGGGGAGTAGACTCAGCACAGCGTACAAATCAAGAACGATATACGTGTTCGCTGCTCGTTCCGCAAGCGGAATCAAGCCATTTTCTCTGGCGGGATCAGAAATCGAGTGTGATGCAAGGCACTTGGCTTCCCTTAGATGCGGCGGGTGCACCGATCGGGCGAACGATCAAACAGTTCGCCGCGACGAGTGGGGTCAGCAATGAACTGTCCTGTGAGGAGAGCGGGGTGACGGTTTCAATCCCGGCCACGCTGCGCGACCGGAGTGCCCTCATATAGTGCGTGCGCGGGCCGTTGGGTGACAGGGGGGCCGCTAGCGTTGCGGTGCTGTCTGGCAATGCGTCGGGAGGCAATCCTTGCAGCGCGCGAACGAGGGGAATGAGAAAGAGCCGGGCCGTCAAAAGCGAGGAGACGGGATTGCCGGGCAACCCGAGCACGTGCTGCGCGCCGAGCGTGCCGAACATCATCGGCTTGCCCGGACGCATGGCGATCTTCCAGAAGGCGAGGTTCATGCCGCGGCGCGCCAACACGGGTGCGACGAGATCGTGATCGCCGACCGAAGCGCCGCCAAGGGTAACGAGTACGTCGGCGTCGCCTCCGGCTGCGATCGCTGCTTCGAGACTGCTGGTGGTATCCTTGGCGATGCCGAGCAGGCGGGGTTCGCCGCCGGCAGCGCGCACCATGGCAGCGACGCCGAACGGATTGGAACAGACGATTTGCCCAAGCGCAGGGGTTTCGCCGGGTAGGACGAGTTCGTCGCCTGTGGCGAGAATGGCAACCACCGGTTTGCGGCGGACACTCAGTTGCGCGTAGCCGGCAGCAGCCGCCAGCGTGAGGTGTCGGGCGGTTAGAGCCTGATCGGCGGGCAAAACGGCTTGGCCAGCGACAAAATCACCGCCGGCGGGGCGCACATGCTCGATGTCGAGGGTGCCGGCGGCGATCGTGATGCGAGCGTCCCCGGATGCAGTCGTGTTCTCCTGGATGACGACGGCATCGGCCCCGTCGGGGAGGGGGGCGCCGGTAAAGATGCGAACCGCTTGCCCTGCCGACAGCATGCCGTCGAACGGATGACCGGCTGCCGCCTCGCCGATCAGTTGCAGCGTAACGGGTAATGACTGCACGTCGACGGCGCGGACAGCGTAACCGTCCATGGCGGACGCGATGAACGGTGGTTGCGTGTGCCGGGCACGGAGCGGCGCTGCGAGTACGCGCCCGTGCGCGTCAAGCAGGTTCGCCACTTCCGTGCCGCCGACCGGCGTGACGTTGGCGAGCACCAGCCCCAGCGCCGCCTCGACCGTCAGCGGATGTCGCGTTGCGCCTGTCATGCGCTACTCCGCCGCTTTGTAGGGCCCGGATTTGCCCCCGGTCTTTTCAACGAGGCGGATCGGGCCGATGACCATGCCTTTATCGGCTGCTTTGAGCATGTCGTAGATGGTCAGGCAGGAGATCGCAACGGCCGTCAGCGCTTCCATTTCCACGCCGGTCTGCCCGCCGACCTTGACCTCGGCGCGGACCATGATGCCGGGAGGGGATGCTTGCACGTCGAGATCGACGGTCGCCTTGGTGATCTGCAATGGATGACACAACGGGATCAGTTCGGATGTCCGTTTGGCACCCATGATGCCTGCGATCCGGGCGGTAGCGAGCACGTCGCCTTTTTTTGCCGTACCGTCGCGGACCAAGGCGAGAGTGGCTTCGGCCATCCCGACGAAGCCTTCGGCGACAGCGACGCGTTGGGTGATGGCCTTATCGGAGACGTCGACCATCACGGCTTCGCCGCGCGCGTTGAGATGTGAGAGGGTGGGCATGGTCAGGTTTCGGCCTTCGTCGACGCGAGTACGGTTGCCGCCGACAGTAGAAATGAACCCACTGCTTGTCCAACGCTTCCGCCCTTGCATCGCGGGCTCTGCTGCGCCAAGTGAGTGGCATGACCACACTTCCTACGTACGACAGCATACGTGACGATTTCAGCTTCCTCGAGAGTTGGGAGGACCGCTATCGCTACGTGATGGAACTCGGCCGCGCGTTGCCACCGCTCGACGAGGGATTACGGACCGAGGCGAACAAAGTGCGCGGCTGCGCTAGTCAGGTTTGGCTCGCCAGCATGAGCGCTGGCGCTGCCCCTGCCCGCCTGCACTTTGACGGCGACAGCGACAGTCAACTGGTGCGCGGATTGATCGCAATTCTGTTCGTGCTGGTGCAGGACCGGACGCGCGACGAGATTCTCGCCGTGGATCCACACAAGGCTTTTGCGGAGCTGGGCCTCGCCGAACATCTGACCCCGCAGCGGTCGAATGGGTTTGCGTCGATGGTGACGCGTGTCCGTGCCGATGCTGCAGCGGCGGCTTGAGGCGGTGGCAGTATCCAAGGTTTTGCATTCGGTCGCCGTTTGACACGCACGTGTCTAAGCGGGCATCTGGGAGCGGCGGCACGTCGACTGCCGTCTAAAGCGATGCGGATTGCGACTTGATGACTGTCTCGACCACCTCGGCGTGGACCGCCGGCGCGACCCGTTTCCACGCGTTCGGTCGCGGGCTTGGCGTCATGTTAACGACGCCGGGTGTCGTGCTGTTCTTGACGGCCATCGGATTTGGCACACTGGTCCGCGATGCCGGGCTGGACCTTGGGCACGCGCTGTTTTTGTCGTTCGCCATGTATGCGCTGCCGGCCCAAGTGATGGTCGTCGATCAGTTGCAACGCGGCGCGACGCTGTTCGCCGTAGCGATCGCGGTAACACTGACTGCCGTGCGTTTGTTGCCGATGACCGTGTCGCTGCAACCTTACCTACGTAGTTCCAACGGTGCGCGGTGGCCGCAATTTTTTGCCGTGCACTTCATCGCCATTACAGCTTGGATCGAGGGTGGCCGCCGATTGCCGACTGTTCCAGCGCCTCTGCGTCTCGCGCACTTCTATGGGATCGGACTGGGATTGATGCTGTCGGCGGGGAGCGGTGCAGCGCTCGGGTTCGTCGCGGCGGGCCGGCTGCCTCTGCTGGTGCAAGCGGCGCTGCTGTTCATGACGCCGGTATATTTCCTGTTGTCGACATTGGCCGGCGCAGTCTCCCGCAGTGACTATCTTGCGATTGCCGGTGGCGCCGCACTTGCGCCGGTGGCGCATGCCGTCAGTCCCGACCTCGACCTGCTGATCGCTGGAGTCGTTGGCGGCACTGTCGCCTATCTTGCCGGAAAGCGGCCAGCATGAATCCGTCGCTGCAGGATGGATATGGCGGCTATCTGACGCTTGCGGTGCTGTGCCTGTTCGCCCATGAGCCATGGCGATGGCTCGGCTTCGCGCTCGGCCGCAATCTCAGTGCCGACGGCGAAGTGTTCCGCTGGGTGCGGGCGGTGGCAACCGCCTTGGTCGCGGGATTGGTTGCCAAGCTTGTTTTCTTTCCGGCGGGGACACTCGCATCGGTACCGCTGTGGGTGCGCGGCGTGGCCGTACTCGGCGCGGTGCTGATCTATTTCGCGTGGCGAGGCAGTCTAGCGGTCGGGGTAGGGGCGGCGGCCGGACTGATCATTGCGTTGGAACTCGCGCGCGCAGTTTGGTAGGCGTGGTTGACCGCCCTCCTTCCCGGCGGCCAGATAGCAAAACGGATGCTGCCCATGGGGCGACTTTCAACGCATGTTCTCGACACGGCTCATGGCTGTCCCGCGCCGGCGGTCGCAATCGATCTGCACCGCCTGGGCGCGGACGGTGTGTGGAGCCTGGTCAAATCGACTTGCACGAACGCAGATGGCCGCACTGATGCGCCGCTGCTGATCGATGCGGCGTATGCACCCGGCACCTACCAGATCGTGTTCCACGTCGGCGACTATTTCCGTCAGCGAGGGACGCCGTTGGCCAGCAAGCCGTTTCTCGACCTCGTGCCGCTGCAGTTCACGATCGCCGAACGGGACGGGCATTATCACGTGCCGCTCCTGGTGTCGCCGTGGAGCTATTCGACCTATCGGGGGAGTTGACGACCTATGCGCGGTGCCAAAACCGACATGCTGACCGGCCAACCCTATCCGCGCGACCTCGCCGGTTACGGGGCTGAACCACCGCATCCGCACTGGCCGGGTAATGCCCGTATCGCGGTGCAGTTCGTGATCAACTACGAGGAAGGCGGCGAAAACTGCATCCTGCATGGCGATGCCGCGTCAGAAGCCTTCCTGTCCGAGATCGTCGGTGCTGTCGCCTGGCAGGGGCAACGGCACATGAACATGGAGAGCATCTACGAATATGGCGCGCGTGCGGGTTTTTGGCGCCTGCATCGGATGTTCACCCAACGCCGCTTGCCCGTCACAGTGTTCGCAGTCGCCGAAGCGATGGCCCGATCCCCCGAGGCAGTCGCTGCCATGACGTCGGCGGGTTGGGAGATCGCGACGCACGGTCTCAAATGGATCGAATACAAGGACTTCACGAGAGCCGACGAGGCGTCGCATATCCATAGAGCCGTGGCGCTGCATGCGGCCGTCGCCGGATCGCGTCCGCTCGGATTTTATCAGGGCCGGTGTTCGGAAAGCACGCTCGAGATCGTGATGGACGAGCAGGGATTTTTGTACTCGGCCGACAGTTATGCCGACGATCTCCCTTATTGGATCGAGGGCCCGTATGGTCCGCAGTTGATCGTGCCGTACACGCTCGACGCCAACGACATGCGCTTTGCGACGCCGCAGGGCTTCAACTCCGGCGACCAGTTCTTCAGTTACCTCAAGGACAGCTTCGACGTGCTGTACGCCGAAGGTGCGACGCAACCGAAAATGCTGTCGATCGGATTGCATTGCAGGCTTGCCGGCCGCCCGGGGCGCGCCGCAGCGCTCGCCCGCTTTCTCGATTACGTTCAGTCCCACGACAACGTGTGGGTGGGCACGCGGCTGGATATCGCGCGCCATTGGATAAAGACGCATCCGCCCGTCGGGGGCTATGTTCCGAGCCGGATGCCGCGCGCGCTGTTCGTGGAGCGGTTCGGCGACATCTTCGAGCATACGCCTGGGATTGCGGACCAGGCGCATCGCGCGGGTTTGACCACCGCGCAAGACACGGCCGACGGGCTGCACGCTGCGATGATCGCTGCGACGGGCAAACTCAGCCACCAAGAGAAACTGACGTTGATCCGGGCGCATCCCGATCTTGCCGGCCGGCTGGCCGTGGCCAAACAGTTGACCGACGATTCCACCAAGGAGCAGGGGGCGGCCGGTCTGGATCGTTTGAGTGGCGACGAACTGAACGAGTTCACCAGGCTCAACGACAATTACAAGGAGCGGTTTGGTTTTCCGTTCATTTTTGCGGTGAAGGGGCGCACGAAGGCTGACATTTTGGCAGCTTTCAAGACGCGGCTCGCGAACGACGCGACAGCGGAGTTCGACGAGGCCATGCGCCAGATAGCGACCATCGCCGCGCTACGCCTGCGGGATCGCCTGCCGGCGTGACCGACGACCGATAGCGTGGGTCACAAGCGCTTCACTTCTGCCGTGGCGCTCGCGCATCGCTGGACCAGTCGGTGATGACGTCGGGTCGCGCTGGCCGTGGTGCGATGACCTGACCACTGCCTGAAACGGCGGGTGCAGCACTCGATGCGCGTGCGGCGTCCGGCCGGCCGACGGGTATGACACGATCGCTGCACGGCGTGATCTTGTAACTGTCCGGGGTCAGCTGCTGGGTCTCACGCAAGATACCCGGCACGATGCCGGACAGCGGATTGACGAGGACTTCCGGATTGGCCATCGGCCCTTGGATCGCGAAGGTGATGCCGAAAATACCCTCGCCTTTCGGCCCCGCGAGGATTTGGCCCAGGACGGGCACGCCGCCAATCGCACTATTGAGCCCGGAAAGTGGGATATAGGTTCCCCCGATCTGCAGCCGTTGCGACTTGAAATCGGCCTTGCCGCGCATCCGTGCGCCGACAAGGGGGCCACGAATCTCGACATCATTCATCACGAATTGTCCGCAACCGACAGAGAACGGCAACACCATCCAGTCGAACTCGAAGCGTTCCCGCACCACCTTCTTGCGCGGCCCCTTCTGCTGTTGGGCTGACCCATCGGTATTCTGGTAGACCTCGCTGATGATCGGATCGCCCAGCACGAAGAAACGATCTGCCTTCAAGGTGCCGGTCCGCTCGACAGATCCGCGGCCATCCAGCGTGACTTCCAGATTCATGTCGCCGCCGCTGGCGTTGGGGTAAAAGCCGATGACCTTGAAGGTCTGTCCGGCATCTTGCGACGTCGCCACAAGACTGCGCTCGCCACGCAGGGTGCGAATGCGGGCCTCGAACGATTTGCCGGTCTCATGCATTGCCGTGACTTCGAGCGCGGTGGTGCGTTCGACCGCGTTTTCCAGCCGCTTCTGCAACTTCAACCGCACCGACTTGAGACTGGCCTCGTTGAACCCGATCACGGTGTCGAATTCGGCCGTCAGGTCCAGTCCGGGTTTATCCTTGGCAACGGATTTCTGCTGGTTCTGAAAATTGAACAGATCGCGGAATACTTCACGGCCGTCGAACGTCGCTCCCTTCGCCTTGACGTCCCAGATGTGGTCGTTGCGAAGGTGGCCTTGGACTTCGAGGCGCGAGACGGTGTTCAACGAGAAGCTCGGAAACGACAGCTCTCTCGCCCTTCCATCGGCACCGAGCACGATGAGGCCTTCGGCCGCCAAGGTATCGCTGGCTATCTTCAAATTCCGCAACTCGATGCGCGCGGGCGAGACCTTGGCGACATCGAACTGCAGCCGCGCAGCCATGCCGGAGGGCTTTTTGAATGCGACGCTGTCGAGTTGCAACTCTGCTCGCGTCAAATCCACATCGACGCGCGTTTGGTACTCGCCTTTCAGGTCGGGACCGATTGCGACTTCGACAGGCGCTTCGCCGGAGACAAGATCGCTCAAATCGAGGCCGAGCTGGGCGCGGTCGTTGTCATCCAACTTGAGCAGGAGCTTGATCGGCGATTGTCGATCAGGGGTCGTGTTGAGAAAGTGCTGGCCGGCGAACTTGACGGGAATGCCTTTGAACAGGAATTCGCCGCGCCCATCGATCGCGGTATCGCTGAATTCGATATCGAACTTTCCGCCCGTCACGTCGTGCGGGCCCAGCGCCTGACGGATACGCGCATCGACCACGCGGAGGCGGCCTTCGACGCGCATATCGGCTGCTTGCGTCGCGTCACTGAGGGGCAACGTCAGTTTGAACTGGCCGTCCAGTTTTCCTTCGGTCGCCCCGATCGTGAGACCGCGCGACTTCAAAAGACGGAATGGCTCCCGGTCCGCCAAATCGACAGCCGCCGCCAACGGACCCAGAAGTCTGAAGGCTACTTCTGCTGTCGGCGGCGTGCCATCGGTGGGTTCGACGGCGGTGAAACGCAATCCTTTCAGGAGCAGACGTTTGCCGTCGGCACCGATCGTGGCATCGGGAACCGTGAGTTCGAGGCCGCCGCCTTCGAGGCGGACAAGCCCTCGCGGCGCCACCAGCGGAGGCAATCCCGCGACTCCGTTGAATTCGGCGTTGGCGACGTCCAGCGTTACCGACAGGCGATTGTCGCCTTCGCTGGCAAGCCGGATGACTCCGCTGTTGAGCTGACCTTTGCCGAGGTGGGCCGAGAGCCAGGCGCGCGCTTCGGGTACCAGTGTCGTTGGCCACAGCGCGAGCATCTGGCGCAGCGGCGTCGGCGCGATCTGCGCTTCAAAAACTGCTGTGCGGCCTACGTCCGAGGTCATGTCGGCGATGGTACCCGTGGCGATTATGGCAACGCCGCCAGCGGCAAGGGCCATCTCGCTGACGACTGCGCGTCCGGCTTCCGGCACCAGTTGCCCGCGCGCGCGAAATTGTTTGATCGGAGTGGCGGGGGCGGCCGCTTCGACGGGTGCCAGATACCCGCCCGTTGACGCGGCGTCGAACTGCCAGATCGGGAGGCCGTCGGCCGTTACCGTCGCTGCACGCGTGACGGAACCTGTCAGATCCAGGCGGTTCTTATCCACCGACAACGATGCTTCCGAAAACGTGAATTTCGACGTCGCGCCGTTATAGTCACCACGGATCGTGCCCGCCTCGACCTGGCCGGCTGTCTGTCGTTGTGTGCCGGCGAGAATGCGCCCAGGTCTCGCTGTCAGTGCGAAGGAGGCGGCGTTGACGCTGCCTTTCGAGGAAAGATCGAGGCGTGCGGTGCCATCTAATGGCACGTCGATGCGCTCGAATGGCGCCAGCGACAGAATCTGCCGCGACAGCCCGCGCGGATTGACGCCCTCCACCTTGGCCTGCACCACCAACTGATCGGATCCAGCCACTTCGGCTGTCTGGAAATCGAGCGACCATGGACCCGTGAGGCTGTCGATCGTGGCGCGACCCTCGATGAAGCTGCGATTGGTTTTGTGGCTGAGGTCGAGTTTGACCTCGGGGACGCGCCAGATGGTTTTGCGACGGCCGTTGTCGATAACCAGTGTCAGTTGCCGCAGGCCGATCTCGCGCATGTAGGCGGTCACATGCTCACGCCGCCGTGCCTGCGCTGAAACATCCGTCATGGCCTTGACGAAGTCGATCGTGCCGGCCGTGTCGGCGGGCGTCGCGTTCGGTGTGGCCGCAGTCGTGGGGGCATAGGTAGAAGGTTGCGCGGCGATGGTGTCTGCAGGCGCGCCGGACAACGGATCCGTCGGCTGTGCGAATTTCAGCGAAAGCGTGCCGTCTTCGGCGTAGAAGAACTGCAGACGCGGGCTGACGAGATCGAGCCGGCTGAAGCCGAGCTGTCCGCGCAATGCGGCTTGTCCGCTCAAGCCCACGACAGCGCGAGGCGATTGCACCAGCGCGGTTCCACTCGGTCCGCTGATGCGAATGTCGAGCAGCGCTATTTCAAGCCCGTCGGCGCCGAGTGCAAGTTCGGCGTCGCGAACAAAAAACGTGTTGCCGCCAAGTTCCGCCGTAATCGCGCTTTCGATGCTGCCTTTGAAGGCACTCAGCGAAATGGTGCCACGTGACAGGCGGAACGCACCGATACCCACGATCCCGGCAATGATGAGCAGTGCGCTGAGAGTCAATCGTAGTGCCGTTGCTGCACGGCCGCGCGCCGAAGGCCGGTTGGCCCGTCGTCCGTCCTTCCGGCCTTTGACGGTGCGGGTCGTCCGGCCGGTGCGTGGACCTGTGGCGTCGGCAAGCGTATCCTGCCCCTGTGCGCCGCGATCAGTCGCAACGTCAGGGCCAGCCCGGGGGCGGTCGTGCTCTGCGGCGTTGCTGTCCAAGCGTCCTCGATGAACTGGATGCGGGCGACTTCAAAAACGTGGTGCCGGTGTGCAATCGATTGCGTACGGTCAAGACGCGAGACCTGCGGCTCGAAAGTTGCGTAGAGCCGCGTCGAACCCCTATCAGAACGGCGGCCAGCGCGCTATCGAACCTCGGTCGGTCTTGGTCGCTGCCCACAGGATCCTTGCCTGGGTACATCAGGTGGAAAAGCGACGGCAGGATGGCGCGCGCGCTTTGCCCCACCTATCAGTCGCGGGCATTGCTTTAGGGTTCACCACTCACGGAACGAGGTTCACGTCATGCTTGCGGTTGGAGACAAGGCGCCCGATTTCGAGTTGCCGACAGATGACGGCAAGCTTTTCAAGTTGTCGAAGCAGAAAGGCCGCGCCGTCGTGCTGTATTTTTATCCGAAGGACGACACGCCGGGCTGCACGACGGAATCGAAGGATTTCAGCGGCCTGGTCGACTCGTTTCGGGAGGCTGGCGCGGATGTCGTCGGTATTTCGCCAGATGCGCCTGTGAGCAAAGCGAAGTTTCGCAAAAAACACGACCTGACCGTCCAGCTTGCCGCCGACGTCGAAAAATTGGTGGTCGCGGCGTATGGTGTGTGGGTCGAAAAGTCGATGTATGGGAAGAAGTACATGGGGGTTGAACGCACGACGTTTTTGATCGGCAAGACCGGCAAAATTGCGGCGGTTTGGCACAAGGTGAAGGTGCCCAAGCATGCTGAAGACGTGCTCGCCGCCGTCAAGGCGCTGTGACTGTGAATGACGCTTTGATCCCGGTCGACGCTGCGGAAACGCCGGACGTGCCGCTCGATCAGGTGAGGCTTCCCGATTCGCTTGCCGCGGCTGCGCGCGCCATCGTCGCGGAGCGAGACACTGTGATGAAAGTACGGCTCGCCAAGGCGACGGCGAAGGCCTGGTACGGGGGCCGGCTGTCGCTCGGCAACCGGAGTGAGCGGATTGAAATGCCGGACCGGCCCGGCCGCCCCGACAAGCCCGAACTGCTGCCTCCCCGTCAGATGCCAAAGCGCAGCGCCGGTGGCGTGCGTGGGCGGATTGCGCTGCTGCACTCGCTGGCGCACATTGAACTGAGTGCTGTCGACATGACCTGGGATCTGATTGGGCGGTTCGTGCGCGCGCCGGTCCCGACCGCTTTCTTCGACGATTGGGTTCAGGTCGGCCTCGAGGAAGCGAAGCATTTCGAATTGCTGGCTAAACGGTTGCTGGCGCTGGATGCCGCTTATGGCGACCACCCCGCGCATGACGGATTGTGGCAGGCAGCACAAGCGACCAAGGACAGCCTGCTCGCGCGCGTGGCTATCGTGCCGCTTGTGCTCGAAGCACGCGGCCTCGATGTCGGTCCGGCCATGCAGCAAAACCTGCACGCGGCTGGCGATCTCGCGTCGGCGGCAATCCTCGCGATTATCTTTCGCGACGAGAAGCGGCACGTTGCGTTCGGGGCGAAATGGTTCAGGTTTCTCTGCGAGCGCGAGAAGTTGCAGCCCGAGCCCACCTTCCACGCGCTGGTGCGGCAGCACTTTCGTGGCCCCATCAAGCCGCCCTTCAACGACAAAGCGCGCGCCGAGGCCGGATTGACCCCGGGATTTTATAAGCCGCTGTCCGCGCTCGGTGTGACGCGGTAGGGCCGGACTGACATGCAGCCGAGGCGACGATACAGTGTGGCGGTGAGACCACAAAACGGACCGCTGCTTCGGCGTTCCCGCACCGCTTTCGGCCGAGGTGGGGCATGACGGGGCGGCGACCGCGTGCTATCGGTGTCGGGTCCGCTTAAACTTCGTCGCAATGTGTTGCGGTTGTGCCGCGCGCGTGACATGTTTTTGCGCAGTATTCAAGTCTGCGGCGGGGCGAGGGGCTTGCGGCCGGTCATCAGAGCCGTTGGAGGAAGCGATTATGTTTACGAAGAAGCCAGACATGCCTGGTGGCGGGGATGTGCCTAAGCCTTTGGCGCCGATGACCAGTCAGTCCGCACCTATCTCGTCCATGCGCCCGCCCATGATGTCCAATGCAGCAAGCAGCAACGCGAATAGCGGCAGCGTGGCATCCGTTATCGGTACCGATTTGAACGTCATCGGTAATTTGCAGTCCAAGGGCGAAATCCAGATCGAGGGGCAAGTCCAAGGCGATCTGCTGGCGTCGCGGATCGTGATCGGGCCGAATGCCAAGATCACGGGTGGCCTCGTCGCCGACGACATCGTCGTCCATGGAACGGTGCAGGGGTCGATCCGCGGTCTTCGCGTGACACTCCAGTCCAACAGCCGCGTCGAGGGCGACGTGTTCCATCAGTCGCTGGCGATCGAGCAAGGCGCCTATTTCGAAGGCAAGTCCCGCCGGTCCGAAAATCCCAAAGAAACACAAAAGGCCAACGGCGCGACGCCGACGGGCTGATTACAGCATCGAGTGTGCAAACGCGCGGTCCGCAACGGCCGCGCGTTTCTATTTCTGCTTGAGATATCTCAGGGTTGTGGAATGGCCACAGGTCGGAGCGTCGCTGTTAGTCAATGTCGAGTTTGGTAGCCTGAATTTGCACTTCGTGTGACAATCGAGTCGGACGCGAGACCGTTTTTTCTATTTGCCGCAAGTAGCGTGGCATCTAAACAGCTGCCGGGTGCGTTGCAGCATTAGAGATGTTTACGGGCCGTCGCTTTTGAATTCATGTGATAGCGCGACGGGAGGATCTGGCCCCTATGACGCGACGAAAGTCTGTTCACACAGCAAGGTTCTCGACTTCGTCGGGTACGGCACACGATGGCTCGATCAAGCCGAGAACGCGTACTCTCGCGGCTGCATCCTCGAAGCCGACCAAGAAAAATGCGGTTCCAAAAGCCTCCTTGAAGCAGGCGGTTGCGCGGCCGCCCACATCCCCAGCGCCGGTGAGCCTGCAAACCCAGTTAGAGATATCGGAAGCGAGGGTCAAAGAATTGGAAAATAGATTGGCCGCCGTCGCCGACCGGATTGCCTGGATCGCCGATCGACTGCATGCTTTGCTGGACGAGCGAAAATGAGTCGCCGGAGTCGGTGCGATCAAAGGAGATCGATCTGGACACGCCGGGGTCGTGATTGTGGGTGAACGGCTGAGCTACCCTATCTCGTCGTTCGATCGTGCTTCTAATCGGTAAACTGCTTCACACTTTATCCGGAAGCACTCTAGGCAGCGAATGGGCCAGGTAGCCATCACATTGAACGATCGGATTTACCGCCTCGTTTGCGACGACGGTGAGGAAGATCGGCTTGTCGAACTTGCCGAATACGTCAAAGGCAAGATCGCCGCGTTGACCGCCGATATCGGGAGCGCCGGACATGAACGGGTGTTGCTGATGGCTGCCTTGATGATCGCCGATGAGCTGTGGGATGCGCGCGCCAGTCTGCAGGCCACAGGCGGCGGTGCGGTCGGAATGCCCAGCGACGTCGAGAGCAATGACCCCGAACCCGTCAAACGGCTTAAACGCTTGGCCGAGCGCATGTCCGCTCCGCAGGGTGGCGACGCGGGAGCGTTTGAAACGGGCAATCGCAGCGGCTCGAAATCCCGGCGGCGCGACGTTGGTTGAGCCTGGAAAGCCCTAAAATGACGGGGCGAAAAATAAACTGGGAGGAATGGCTGGTTTTTTGACGCGAACAGCTTATTTTGACGATGCAGGGCTGTGAGGTTCGTCGCCGCATATTGACCCGGGGGCCTATAAAACTCGCATGGGAGCTGTCCCTGACCGGAGCCGTGGTTCCGGACATATGGCGCCCACCTTACAATTGTAGGGACCACGCGGGATCAAAAGCCGGTACGGCCATCGCGGCTCTGCACTTAACCTATCCACGCGCGGGCTTGATTTCCTCGAGTGCCTGATGGCCGATCGCATCGCTTGCGCGATCTGAACTGTCTGCTTAAATCGTGTGACTTTCCATTTCACTCGATTGCAGGCTCGTTTCCGCGATGACCCATCAAGCCAAGCCGGCGATATCTCCGTCAAATAATCCTTATGAAATGGGCTTGCGGAAAAACGCGGCCAATTTCCAGGCGCTGAGCCCGTTGAGCTTCCTCGAGCGGACGGCCGCAACGTACCCGGAACAACTGGCCGTCGTTCATGGCGCGCTGCGGCGGTCGTACCGTGAGCTCTACGAGCGGTCACGCCGGCTGGCCAGTGCGCTCGTTCGTGCGGGCGTCGGGCCCGGGGATACGGTGTCGGCCTTGCTGGCGAATACGCCCGAGATGCTCGAAGCGCATTACGGCGTGCCGATGACTGGCGCAACACTGCACACGATCAACACGCGGCTCGATGCGCAGGTTATCGCCTTCCAACTCGATCACGCCGAGACCAAGGTGCTGTTGATCGATCGCGAGTTCGCGCCGGTGATGCGGGCGGCACTGTCGTTAGCCTCCGTGCGTCCACTGATCATCGACATCGACGATGCAGAGTTTCCGCAAACCGCTGCCATGCTGGGCGAGTGCGACTACGAGCGCTTTATCGCCGGTGGAGATCCGGCGCACGCATGGCGCTGGCCCGCCGACGAGTGGGAGGCCATCGCCTTGGGTTATACGTCGGGCACGACGGGCAACCCGAAAGGCGTCGTCACCCACCATCGCGGCGCGTACCTGATGTGTTACGCCAACGTGCTGGCGGCAGGTTTACCCAAGCACCCGGTGTATCTGTGGACGCTGCCGATGTTTCACTGCAACGGCTGGTGCTTTCCGTGGACGATCACGGCGGTCGCGGGAACGCACGTGTGCCTGCGGTGGGTGCGGGCAGAATTAATGATCGATGCGATCGCCACGCACAAAGTTACCCATATGTGCGGTGCGCCGATCGTCATGTCGACGTTGCTGAGTGCGCCCCCAGACCAGCAGCAGCGCATCACCCACAAAGTCTCGTTCATTACCGCTGGCGCGCCACCGCCGGCAGCCGTGCTCGGCCAGATGGCGGCGGCCGGCTTCGACGTAACCCACGTCTACGGCCTGACCGAGACGTATGGACCGTCCGTCGCCAATGAATGGCAAGCGGAGTGGAATGTGCTGTCGGCCGATGAGCAGGCTGTGTTGAAATCGCGGCAGGGGGTTCGCTATGCCGCGCTCGAAAGTCTGGCGGTGCTCGACCCGGTGACCATGGCACCGGTGCCGGCCGATGGCACGACGTTGGGCGAAGTGATGATGCGCGGCAACATCGTCATGAAGGGCTATCTCAAGAACGAGGCGGCGACGGCGGAGGCATTCGAGGGTGGCTGGTTTCACTCAGGTGACCTCGGCGTGCGCTATCCCGACGGGTACATTCAACTCAAGGATCGCTCCAAAGACATCATCATTTCCGGCGGCGAGAACATCTCGTCGATCGAGGTGGAAGACGTGCTGTACAGGCATCCAGCCGTCGCCTATGCGGCCGTCGTCGCCAAGCCCGATGAAAAGTGGGGCGAGACGCCGTGTGCGTTTATCGAACTCAAACCGGGGGTGCCACCGCCTTCTGCGCAGGATCTCATCGCATGGTGCAAGCAGTCGCTCGCCGGCTTCAAAGTCCCCCGACACGTCGTGTTCCAGGAAATTCCCAAGACGAGCACCGGCAAGATTCAGAAATTCAAATTGCGCGATATGGCGCGCGCTTCCTGAGCCCGGCTGTGATCGGCGCGCGGTAATTTGTTCATACTTCGCGCCGATGGTGGGCGAAGATGAGACCGCCGGAACGAGGTGGGTGACGTGGCATTCGCAACACGACGGCGACGAATTGCACGATGCTGCGTGGCTTGTCTCGCAGCTTGCTTGGGTGCTGCCAGCTCAGCTTTTGCCGCTGCCGATTGTCCGGCCGTGCCCGCGCCGGTGACCAGCTTGGACATTCCGCGATTTTACAGCGACGACGCCGGCACGATCGTCGACCCCGTCTACAAGTTGGAGCATGAAAGAGCCGTCGCACCGTTGACGCAGTTTCTGCGGCAGGTCGTGTCGGATGCCGATCACGCCACCACCAGGGGATCGCCGAAGTCGCAAGCCGAGGCGGCGCAGTGTGCGCTGACGTGGTTGCAGACGTGGGCTGCGGGCGGGGCTTGGCTCGGCGTCATGTCGACCAAACAGGCTGAGTATCAGCGCAAGTGGGATTTAGCGGGGGTCGCGCTTGCCTATGTGAAAGTCCGCTCGTTCGCGCGACCGGATCAACGGGCCACCATCGAGCCGTGGCTGCAGCGGTTCGCCGACACGGCCCATGCGTTCTTCGACGACCCCACGCACAAGCGCAATAATCATTGGTATTGGCTCGGTCTCGGCGAAGCTGCGGTCGGCATTGCGACCGACAGCCGGCGCCACCTGGACCTCGCGCGAGGGATCATGCAGGACGCCGCCCGCGACATCGGCGCAAATGGGACGCTGCCAGAGGAACTCGCGCGCGGGCCGCGCGCGCTGCATTATCACGTGTTCGCGCTCGTGCCGCTGGTCATGATGGCCGAGATTGGGGCGGCGCGTGGCGAGGACTGGTACGGTTTCAATTCGGGAGCCTTGCATCGGCTGGTCGCGCTTGCTGTGGCGGGGCTGGTGCAACCTGCGACCTTCGATGCGCTTGCAGGCGTCGCTCAGGAACGCCCGATCAGCGCGCGTGCCGGCTGGCTGCAGCTCTATCAGCGGCGCTTTCCGGGTCGCCTGCCAGCGCCGTTGCCAGAGGTGGCAGATGGCCACCGGTGGCTCGGCGGCAACGTCAACGTGTTGATCGCAGCGCTCAAAGCAAACTCTGAACTGCCGGCAAGATGATGCAAACAAACCGGCCCGCGTGAACGGACCGGCTTGATTTTTGGTCAGGATAGGACCGTCCAATCGTCAGTGCCTCAACCCGTCTTTTTTACTTTCGGCGCGGCAGGTGAGGTCTGGATCGCTGCCGGAGTTGCAGGCGGCGTCGCCGAACTCACGGCATTGCCTTTGGGCAGACGCTCGACGACCACGACGTTGGTGCCGGTCCCAGCAAGGGTCGCCAAATGCAACACGTGGTAGTTCATCATGCGGAAGCAGCCTGACGAGGCGGCATAGCCGATGCTCTTGGCATCATTGGTGCCGTGAATGCGGTACAGTGAGTTGCCGAGATAAAGCGCTTTTGCGCCGAGCGGATTTCTGATGCCGCCGGTCATGACTTCCGGCAGTTTGGGGTCGCGCTCGCGCATCTCTGCCGGCGGATGCCAATCCGGCCATGCCGCGACACGGGTGACCTTTTCGGTGCCCTTCCAGGTAAAGCCGTCGCGACCGACGGAAATGGGATATCGATAAGCGCTGCCGTTGCCGAGCACGTAATAGAGGGCGCGTCCGCTGGTCTCAATGACGATCGTGCCTTGCGGATAGGATTGCCGGAAAGCGACCGTCTGTGGCGCCTGCGGTGCGATATCGGGGCGAGGCCCGCCTTCGAGCACGGTCGGGTACTGCACGGTCGAACTACGATAGGGAATTTGGCCGCCGGGTTGGGCGAAGACGGAGCCATAATCATCGTCGTCGTCGTCGGACTGCGCGCGAGGGCGAACGCGCTGCTGATAGGCGCCGCTCGGCCGTCGCTGCGTGGCATAGGGAGGGGGATAACCGCCGCCGCCGCCGAACTCGCGCCACGGCACCCAATCACGCCCCTGCGCAAACGCCGGTGGCGCCCCTATCATGGTCACTAGTATCACCAAACTCAAACGCCGCATTCTCATCTCCAAGTAGGCTGGGGTTGTCAAAAGCTGGTCGAAACGCCTGATCCAGCGTTTACCTATTCATGCACGCGGGACCTATCGGGTACGATCGGCGGGCGCGACTTCCGTTTCGTGACATGGTTACCAAGCGTTATAAGCGGGCCAACCGGCAAAACTGTCTTGATCGCATCACACCTCAAAGCCTACCCGAAGTTTACGCTAAGAACGCCGGTTGGTTTCAACGCGAACCAAATAAAGATGCACGCGATCAACCATTTCGTCTGTCGTCTTCTGGTTTCATGGCAGCGCTCAATCATAGCGGCGGAACGAATGCCAGACGCCGTCCGCGCCGATCACCAGCCGCCATCCCGTGTAGTGTCCCAGCGTTTGCATTTCGGCGACTTTGCCGGCGGGTTCGAGCTTCTTCAGATGGTTCAACTCATCGGCAGTGAGCGCCGCAGGAGAGCGATCGGCAAAGGCTGGCCAGACAAAGAGCGCGGTGTTCTCCGGATCCTTGCCGAGCGGTAGAGTTGCGAACGGTTGATCGAGCAACGCGCCCAGCGCCGCCAGAATATCCCGGCCCTCGCCATCTCGCGATCGCTCACGCCAGAAGGCGACGGGATCGGGCACCGGGTGTGACGACAACTCGGGCTTGAGTTCGTTGAGATCGACTGCGGCTTGCAGATCGTCGAGCCGGCCGGACTGCACCGCTTCAAGAATGGCATCTAGCATTCCTGACGCCGCAGGTGGCAGCGACGCGCGCGCGGCGACCGTGGACGACCCGCCGGCTGCTGCATCTGCTGCGCTGGCTGAATTGGTGCCTGATGGAAGTGCAGTTGTCAGATAAGCTGCATGGACAAGCCACGCGCCCACCATTAGACCTAATGACAAGTGTCGCATGCGAGTGGTCATGATCATATCTGGATCATATCAGGCGAACTACTTCGGCTGAAGTGCTGCCTAGTATGAGTCAAAAAAATGGCACGTCGCCATCAGCGGCTAGACGAGGGTGACTTTGGCAAAAACGACCGCAACGACGGCACGTCACAACCGGTGGAGTGAGATGGACTGCGGGTCAGGCTCGGCATCGCAGGCGGCGGCATAAACCCTTCATGTCGTACATTCCAAATCCCCTCATCGTGCCCATCGGACTGTTTGTCGGCGTGCTGTTGGCGTTGCCCATCGGCCCCGTCAACTTGCTCGGACTGCAGCGCGCGGTCGAACGCGGCTTCTTCGGCGGCATGGCGGCCGGGCTCGGCATCATGCTGGGCGACGGGACGATTGCGCTGGGCGCGGCCATGGGGGTCAACGCCATTTCCGGCGCGATTCGTGACTATCGAACCGTCATTCAGATCGTGGGCGGTTTGGCGTTGGTGATCGCCGGCGCAAAGCTGTATTTTACGCGCCCGGTCTTTGCGTCGGCGCAGGAAGCAGCCGATGCGACATTACTCGATTACATCTGGGATATTCCGCAGACATTCCTGTTGACGATCACCAACCCTGGAGCGGTATTGGGTTTGATCGCCATTTTTGGCGGCGTCTCGTCGTTCGTCGAGATCGAGGGTTATCTCGACGCGCTGCTGATGGTGGCCGCGATCATGGGCGGCAGTTTTCTCTATTGGCTGGTGGTCTCGCGGTTGATCAGCGGCATTCGACATACGCTCGACGAGGCGCGCATGGCGCAACTCAGCAAGGTGGCGGGGCTGGTGCTGATCGGCTTCGGCTGCCTGCTGATCGGCGAAATGATCATCAAACGGCCAGCGTTTCTACGCTTCTGAGAGTGCTTCAGGCGCGTTTTTATTGCGTGCGGCCGCCGACGGTGAATTCGCCACCCATGATCCGATTGCGCAAGCCGTCGACCAGGGTCGAGACATGATCTTCGCCGTAACTGCCGACGAGATCGGTCAATGCGGTATAGATGGCGGCGTACGCCAACAACTCGGGAGCGATGCCCTAATCTGCGCCCTCTTCCCAGGCTTCCAGAATGAATTGCAGCGCTTTCAAACTGTCGTCTGAACTGTTCTCTAGTCCGAGGCCTTGCATGGCGCTGTCCTGTGAATCGTCGTCACTGCGGCCCAGGGTCGGGGGCGCCGTGACGTAGCACGCGATCCGCGGACGGTGCGCACTGCAAGAATTCACCGTAAACGGGCGCGCGTGAGTTACTGAATTTTGACCAGGGCGTCGGAAATCTCAGCGCCCTCGGTCATGAACTTGACGATGGAGGTCTGCGCCGTGGGTGTGCATGTCGTGTACGTGCGGCTGTAGCTGCGATAACCGGTATTGAACGCGCGCGTGAGGCGGACACGGCGCAGGGCGGACGAGGCCTCCGCGTCCATCAGTTCCACCATGCGGTCGCGCCACATCATGCCGTCATTGTTGCCGCACAGTTCACGCAAAAAATGTACTGCCCCCAGGATCTCAGAGAGCCTGATGAGTTTGTCGTCGTAGGGGCGCTGATCTTGTGATGCGACTTGTGCCGACGCGCACGTGGGGAACAGCAGCGCTGCCGCGATGGACAGCGATGCGACGGTAACGCGCGCACGGGAGACATAACTGGTGGTCCACATAGTCAGTCTCGACGTTCAAGGCCAGTTTCGGCGCACTGCCTTTGCATGATCGCAGTAATCGCAGACTCGCACGGTCGAGTGCTTATGCGCGCCGGATTTGTGCGAAGCAAGATGGCGCCGATAGGAGTAACATCTCTACGTCTGCGGAATACCCTCCCCCTATGCGGGGAGGGTACGAGTCGGGGAGTGTGTCGATATGACTGCAATCCAGCGATTAAAACGAACGCAGGGGACGGCGGCCATACTCGGCATAGGGTCCAGGGCCATGTCCGCCGCCGTAACCGTAGCCATAACGCGGACGATCGAGCGGGCGCTCCGCCAGGATCGACCCTGAACACCGGTCGACTTCCAGCCTGAATGGACGACCGTTCGGCCGTTGTGCGTCGATGGTCGCGATGTCGCGGTCGATCACTTGCGGATTGTGGAATCCATACCACCCCTGCCGTTCGAGCGATCGCGTGATTTCATGCTTGGAGGGGCAATCGCGGGGGCCCCGCTCGACATACTGCTCGCGATAGATGGGAGGCGGGGCGACCGGCAACGGCTCATACGATTTGTAGGTTTCGGACCGGTAGGTTTCGACACGAGCGGGCGGGCGGCCATAGAGGTCGGCATAGCGGGGATCGTCATAGGCGGACCCGGGAGGCCCTTCGCTGTAGAGATCGGCGGCCGATGCCGGTGCAGCCAACGTGGCAAGGCCGGCAACCATAAACGCCGCCAAGGCAAGGCGTCGACCGGATGCGTGACGTTTCGGCGATCTAACCGTGTCGGGGGGCGAGGCAATCAAGTGCGTCAGGCTCAAGTTCGTCAGGGATGCGTTCATGGCTGATGTTCCTCTGTGGACATCGGTTCTGCGCCGATCTGTCCAGCAAGCTTTGGGTCTCCCTCCCTGGGGCTTGCGCACCCACGGCAAAGTGACGGCCGCAGGATGAATGCAAAATGAAGACTGAAGCGAAAGGTCCCACGGCGAAAGACTAAAAAGTAAATAATTGCAGTCTGTTGCAGGGGAGTGACGATCCGTGTTGCCCGCGACGCACGCAAACGCGCGATGGCCCCCTTGAAACCTATCTGCCCGTGCTTAAATCACACTCAGCGAGCGCCTCTCGAGGGTTCGCTTTCAGACCGTCCGGCCCCTTGGGGCGGACATTCCACCGAGTTGCTTCTCAAGGAGAACTTACCATGCGTCCATTTGATTTCGCTCCCCTCTACCGCTCGACTGTCGGATTTGACCGACTGGCCCAGATGCTCGACAGCGTCGCCGGTCACGACAGCGAGACACCTACCTTCCCGCCCTACAACATCGAACGGCTGGCCGATAACCAGTACCGCATCACGATGGCGGTTGCCGGCTTCGTCGACTCCGAGATCAAGATCGAGGTCAAGGAAGGTGTACTGGCGGTGGCCGGTGCCAAGGCGAACGACGGCAAGGAACGGCAGTTCCTGCATCGTGGTATCGCGACACGCGCGTTTGAGCGGCGCTTCCAGCTAGCCGACCATGTCGAGGTGCAATCCGCCGATCTTCGCGACGGTTTGTTGAATATCGATCTGGTTCGGAACGTACCTGAGCGGCTGAAGCCGCGCACGATCAGCATCGGCACCGGCACTGCAGGCGACAGCGCCAAGCAGATCGAAGCCAACGGCTAATCTGAAGTTTGTGGTCATGGTCCCCCGCGTAGCGATACGCGGGGGATTTTTTGCGTCTTTGTCCGGGGGAGACGGCAAGAAAACAGAAAGACTTGAATGCCCTGGTAGCGTCCCCGCGACCACTCTGATAGGCCTTCACAGTCGTCGGCAACATCCGGTATGGTGCCAACCTTCAAGGCCGTTCCGAACCAGTTCCGAACCATTACTCCAATGCCGCAGGATCGATGACCGAGACCAGCACGGCCGAAAAGGCCCGCTCGCAACCCGAACTGAGTTTCAGCTTCGGCCTGCACAAGCTCGGCTATGGGACGCTGGCACATCCATGGATTGCCGCGCTGGTCATTCTGGCGCTGGCAGTCGTCGCTGGATTCGGACTGAGCCGGCTCAAGGTCGACGACAGCCTGTCCGAGCTGTTTCGCACCGACACCCCCGATTTTCGCCGCTACGAACTGGTCGACAAACGGTTCCCCTCGACAGAGTACGACGTGCTCGTCGTAGTCGAAGGGAAAGATCTCCTCAAGAAGCCGCAGATCGAAGCGCTGCGGCGGGCTTTGGTCGATCTGCAACTGGCCGATGGTGTCAGCGGCGTCGTCTCGATGCTGTCGGCGCGCGGCAAACCGGATGCGACCGGGTATCCCCCACCCATCATGCCGGACGATCTGCCAGACGGCGCCGCCTACGACGATCTCGTCAAGCAACTGCGCAGCAACGAGATCGTCAGCGGCAAATTCCTCTCCGACGACGGGACGCTGGCGATGGCGGTGTTGGCACTCGATCGCGAAGCCGTCGCCGCTGAGGGCAACAAGGTCATCATCGGCGGGATCGATGCGTTGTTGCGCAAGGAACTTGCACCGGCCGGCTTGAAAGTGCAGCTAACCGGCGCGCCGGTGATGCAACTCGAAATCCGCAACGCGGTCGAGCGGGATCAGCTGGTCTACAACGGCCTGGGACTGGCGTTCGGCGCGGGTATCGCTTGGCTGTTCTTTCGATCGGCTCGATTGATGCTGCTGGCGGCATTACCGCCGGTGCTGGCCGTGCTGCTGTCGTTGGGGCTGTTGGGTTGGTCGGGGTTCAAGCTCAATCTGTTTCTCAACGTCATGACGCCGTTGGTGATGGTGATGGGCTTTGCCGACAGCATGCAGGTCACCTACGCCATTCGCGACCGCCTGCGCGCGGGCGACAGCCGCATGGAGGCGATCCGGTTCGCCGTGCGCGTGGTCGGCCCGGCGTGCGTGATTGCGCACGGCACCGCGCTGGTGTCGTTCGCCGCGCTGATGCTGTCTGACTCCGGGCTGATCCAGACGTTCGGAAAGGCGGGCGCGCTCGCAACCTGCGTCTCCTATCTGGCCGTGATCGGTGCGATGCCGGTGCTCGGCCTCGCCTTGATCCGCGACAGCGACCGCTCGGGGCTGAGCCAAACGAGCAGTGACACGGCCATGCAAACACTGGCGCAGATCGTCGGCGCGATCGTCGACTGGGTGGTGGTGAGATCAAAGCAGGTGACGCTGTTCGGCATCGGCCTGGCGCTACTGTTCGCTGTGGCTCACTTTTCGCTCGTGCCGCGCTATCGTCTGGCCGATCAGGTGCCGGACCGCGAGCAGGCCTTGAAGGCCACCGACCGGCTCGACCAGAAGCTCACCGGCGCCAATCCAGTGCATGTCATGGTGCAGTTCGGGAACGGCCGTACGCTATACGATCCAGAAACGCTGGGCGTGATCGCGGACGTGCACACCACGATCGAAAAGGCGGCGGGTCTCGGTAACGTGTGGTCGCTGGACAGTCTCAGGCGCTGGCTCGCCGAAACCGGGGACACATCGACCGAGACGGTGAAAAAATATGTCGGCCTGCTCCCGGGACATCTGGTGCAGCGTTTCATTGCCAAGGACGAGAAATCAGTGCTGGTGACCGGGCGCCTGCCGGACATCGACAGCAGCCAGATCCTGCCCGTCGTCGATCGTCTCGACAAAGCCCTGGACGGCATCCGCACGCGGCATCCCGCTTATGAGATTTCCGTGACCGGCTTGCCGGCGATCGCGGCGCGTAACAGCGCACGGCTCATCTACCAGTTGAACGAAGCGCTGTGGATCGCGATGGCGCTGGTGGCGGTGCTGCTGGGGTTGGTGTTCCGCTCCGCGTTCGTGTCGCTCATCAGCGTGTTGCCAGCATTATTTCCCATCGTGACGGCGGGGGCGATCCTGTGGGTGTTCGGCGAGGGCCTGGAGTTTTCGAGCGTCATCGCGCTGGTGGTCATTTTCGGGCTGGGCGTCGATGCCCTCATCCATTTCCTCAATCGGTTGCATCGCGAGCAACGGCCCGACGAAGCGCCGGAGTTAGCGATTAGGCGCGCGCGCGTGCTGGTCGGTCCGGCGATCATCCTCACCACCATCGTGCTGGCGTTCGGGCTGGGCGTGACGATGTTCTCAGGGTTGCCGTCGTTGCGGCTGTTCGGTCGCGTCTGCGCGATCACACTGCTGGCGTCGCTGATCGGGGATCTCGTTTTTCTGCCGGCGAGCGTTGCGTATGCGCGCAAATTCTGGCCCGTGAAAGCGCAGGCCTGATCGCGGGCGCGACCCCTATTCCTTTTACCTGAGGCCCTCTGAAATGATGACCGTCGACGATGCGATCACCGGCCGCCGCAGCGTGCGCGCCTATCAAAAACGCGCGGTGCCGCGGGAGACAATCGCCAAGATTTTGCGGGTGGCGTCCCGCGCCCCGTCGGGAACCAACGTGCAGCCGTGGCAGGTGTACGTCATGCAGGGCGAGCGCAAGGAGCAGTTGTCGGCCGAGTTGGTGCGCCTGGGTAAGGCCGGCACGACCGGCAAGCGCGAATACAACTATTATCCGGAAGAGTGGCGCGAGCCCTATCTCGCCCGCCGCCGCGCGTGCGGGTTCGGCCTTTACAAAACGCTGGGCATCGGGCGCGACGACAAAGTACGCATGCAGGAGCAGCATCTGAAGAACTGGACGTTTTTCGGTGCGCCGGTCGGGATGCTTTTCGCCATCGATTCCTATCTGGAAAAAGGCAGCTGGCTCGATTTTGGCATGTTCCTGCAGTCGATCATGATCGCGGCGCGCGCGGAGGGCCTGGAGACCTGCCCGCAGGCCGCGTTCGCCTATCAGCCCGCGACCGTGAAGCAGTTTGCCGGCATTCCCGACGGCTACACGCTGGTGTGCGGCATGGCGCTCGGATACGAAGATAAATCGGACGTGGTCAATTCATTCGTTACCGAACGCGAACCGCTCGACACGTTCGTCACGTGGATCGACTAGGTGGGGTCGACTGACCAACCTGGTCTGAGGACCGATCAACGCCATCCTGGAAGGTATGCACCATGACCGAATTTTCCATGACCGGCCGCGTTGCCCTCGTCACGGGTGCCTCGCGCGGCCTGGGACTGGCGATGGCGACCAGTCTCGCCAACGCCGGAGCGCTCGTCGTGTTGAATGGCCGCCACCGGGACGCCCTTGAAGCGCAGGCCGCCATCTTGCGCACCGCTGGATGCAAGGCCGACATCGCCGTATTCGACGTGGCCGACATCGAGGCTGGGCAGCAGGCAATCGATGCGATCGTTGGGAAGCATGGCCGGCTCGACGTGTTGATCGCCAATGCCGGCACCACGGTGCGCGCGCCCATCCAGGATTGGAAGGCGAGTGACTGGGACAGCATCCAGGGCACCAACTTGCGAGCGCCGTTCCTGCTGGCCCAACGCGCCAGCACGCACATGAAAAAGCAGCAGCATGGCCGCATCATTTTCACCACCTCGATCACGGGCATCCAGGGACGGGCGACCATCCACGCTTATGTGTCGTCGAAGGCCGGACTGGCCGGGCTGGCGCGTTCGCTGTCGGCTGAGTTGGGCGAGCACGGCATCACCGTCAACTCGATTGCGCCGGGATACTTCGAAACGGAATTGAACGCGCCGTTGCTGGCCGACAAGGCCTTCGTCGACCGCATCGCCGGCCGCACCGCCGTCAGGCGCTGGGGCAAGCCGGCCGAACTCGGCGGCGCCGCAGTGTTCTTGGCGTCCGATGCCGGCGCCTACGTCACCGGGCAGCAACTCGTGGTCGATGGCGGCTTGACGACCACGCTGTGATGACTTTGCCGGAGCCGACCATCCCCGCGCCACACCGCGCACGGCGCTCGCTCGTGCGCTGGCTGATGCAGAAGCGCTGGCGCATGACGCGTGCGCTTACGCTGGGCGGGCAGGTCTGCGTCATCGATGGCGAAGGACGCGTGTTGCTGGTGCGGCATGGCTACCGGCCGGGTTGGCATTTTCCTGGTGGCGGGGTCGAGGTCGGTGAAACGGTCGTCGATGCAGCGTTGCGAGAACTGGAGGAGGAAACCGGGATCGTCGCGGCGGGAACGGCCGTGCTGCACGGCATTTTCAATCATGTGCTGAACTTTCCAGGCGATCACATCGTGCTGTATGTCGTGCGCACATTCATTCAGGAGCGCACGCCCGCGCCAAGCCTGGAGATTGCCGAGCAGCGCTTCTTTGCGCCGAATGCCTTGCCCGACGACATCAATCCAGGAACGCTGCGACGGATAGGTGAAATCGTGCACGGCCAGCCGATCGCACAGGTCTGGTAGATCCGCTCAGGCCGCGATCTTCGCCGGTGGCAAGGCTGGCGAACGAGGGCGCAGTATCAGCCGACGTGCCCGGCGCTGTGAGATCGGGTGGACGGAGCAGGCCTCGGGCTGGACGTCGCGCGCTCGCAGTATGCGGCGAACGCAGAGATAAGCCACCAGCGCCGCAAGGGCCGCCAGTGGAACGGCGCCGACTGCAAGCGTGCGGAAGGCCGGCAGCACACTTTTGATCGCCGCTGGTTCACTGGTCCAGCCTTGGGCCACGACATCGCCGAGCATGTCGAGGTCGTGGGCTGCATCGGAAACCGGCGTGCCGAGAATGGTCGCGCCCAGCGCGTACGACGCGACCCAGATCATCGGATAGGTAATGGGATTGGCGGCGAAGGTCGCCAGTGCCGCGGTGGCGCGATGGCCACGCACCAGCCATGCCAAACCGGCCGCTGCGAGCAATTGGATCCCGGGGATCGGCAGGATAGCGACGAATACGCCAGCGGCTGCACCGAGTGCCAGGCTGCGCGGCAATACCCGCATCCGCAGCAGGCGCAGGCGGTGATAACGGATGGTGCGCGCCCATCCTCGCCGTGGCCAGACGGCCGACTGCACAACGTCACGCCAGGCAGCGGGAGCGCGACGTGACATCAGCATGGATATGGCTCCCCGCTCAAAACAGGCTCGAACTCAAGCACATAAGCACAAGGCGTCAGTCTAGCTGATTTGCCGGCGGCCACCCAGCCTTGATTGGCACTCGACCGAGGGTGTGACCGCTTATCCTCGGCGTCAGCCGAATACGCGCTCGGCGGCATTGACGGATGACTTCGCCTTCAGGCCGGTCAGGATCGTATTGAGATGCGCGGCATCGTAGACCTCGAGATTGATGACCATCTCGGTGAAATCGGCAGCGCGCCGGGCCATGCGCAGGGTATCGATATTGCCGTCGGCCTCGCCGATCACCTTGGCGACCTCGGCGAGCGTGCCGGGTTCGTTGACGACGGTCACAGTGATGCGCGCCGGAAAACGCTCGGGTTTTTCGGTGTTTACGTCCCACGTCACGTCGATCCAGCGGGCGCTTTCATAGTCCTGAAGGCGCGGCGAGTGGATCTGAAATATGCGGATGCCGCCACCGCCATCGAGCACGCCGACGACGCGGTCGCCCGGCACGGCACCGCCATCTTCGATCGACACCGGAATGTCGTTGCGAAGCGCCCTGATCGGTACGCTCGTCATCGGTTGCGCGCCTGCAGTCGCCAAAGCGAGATCAGCACGTGCCGGAGCCGCAATGCCGGGGAGACGGAACTTCAAGCCCATACCCTTGGCCAACCCAAACCATCCGTCGGATTGAGCCGACGCGAGCTTACCTCTGCGCTTTTTCTCCGGCTTGGTCTTCTCTGCCAACGCAACGGCATTGGGAAAGAGAGCGTTGACGACGACATCGGCGGCAACGTCCTGACGTCCGATGGCCACGAGGGCGTCATCGAGAGATTTATAGCCCAGTTGGCCGATGCAGCGGCGCAACTGATCATCGTCGTAGTGCCCACCAACCTTGTTGGCGGCGGCCACCAGCAGCCGGCGTCCCAGTTCGCAGGATTGCTTGCGCGCCATGTCGCGAGTGGCGCGACGGATCGACGAGCGGGCGCGGCCGGTCACGGCGACCTGTTCCCACGCGGCCGGTGGCGTCTGCCCTTTGGCTGTCAGGATTTCGACTTCGTCGCCATTGCGGAGTTGTGTCGTCAGCGGGGTATGCCGGCCGTTAATGATCGCGCCGATGCAATTATTGCCGACGTCGGTGTGAACGCCATAGGCGAAATCGATGGGAGTGGCACTACGCGGTAAAGCGATGATCCGGCCTTTCGGCGTGAAGCAGAACACCTGGTCGTGAAACAGTTCGAGCTTGGTGTGCTCGAGAAACTCTTCCGGGTTGGAGCCGTCGAGCAGGGTCCGCACCATGTGGCGCAGCCAGCGGTAGGGGTTCTCCTTCGGCGGCGAACTGCCGGCCGATTTAGGCGCGGCAATCGGAAGGCCTGCGGCGGTGTCGTCGTTGGCGACCACGGCTTCAAGGCGGTCTTTGTAGAGCGCGTGCGCGGCAATGCCCACTTCGGCCACCTCGTGCATCGCGTGCGTGCGGATCTGCATTTCGACGCGCTGATTGCGCGGGCCTGCAATCGTCGTGTGGATCGACTGGTAGTTATTTTGCTTGGGCGTCGAAATGTAGTCCTTGAAGCGGCCGGGCACGGTGCGCCAGTGGCCGTGCGCGATGCCCAGCGCGCGATAGCAAGTATCTGGCGTATCGACGAGCACACGGAAGCCGTAGATATCGGAGAGTTGTTCCAGGCTGATCTGCTTGTTCTGCATCTTGCGCCAGATGGCGTAGGGCTTTTTCTCACGGCCACTGACAGCAGCTGAAATGCCGGCCTCCGACAGGCGTGCCGTGAGCAACGAACTGATTTCGTCGACGATCCCCGCGTTGCGCGCGCGAAGTTCGGCAAGCTTGGCCACCACGGTGGCGTACGCCTCCGGATGCAGCCACTTGAAGGACAGCTCCTCCAGTTCCTCGCGTACGCTCTGCATGCCCATGCGGCCGGCCAGCGGCGCATAGATCTCGAGCGTCTCTTCGGCGTTGCGGCGGCGGCTGTCGGGCTTGTTGTGCTGCAGGGTGCGCATGTTGTGCAGGCGATCGGCCAACTTCACCAGCAGCACGCGCACATCCGACGAAATGGCGATCAGCAGTTTGCGGAAACTCTCGGCCTGCTGGGCTTTGCGCGACACCAGGTCGAGCCGCATGATTTTCGTCAGGCCTTCGACGAGATTACCGATCTCGACCCCGAACGTCTGATCGATCTGCGCCTTGGTGACGCCGGTGTCTTCCACCACGTCGTGCAGCAACGCCGTCGCGATCGTGGCGTCGTCGAGCTTGAGTTCGGTCAGGATCGCTGCGACTTCGAGCGGATGCGAAAAGTAGGGATCGCCATTGTTGCGATTGACACCGGCGTGCGCCTTCATCGCGAAGACGTAGGCTTTGTTGAGAAGCGCTTCGTCTGCGTCGGGATTGTAACTCAGCACGCGCTCGGTGAGCTCGTACTGCCGCATCATGGTGAGGCCTCACTCGGTGGAACGGTCGCGTCGGACGTGACGTTACTAGTCACTTTAGCAGTAACCTTAGC
>JANLYD010000019.1:0-3058 GCA_031365465.1 Hyphomicrobiaceae bacterium | reverse complement strand
GCTTCAGTGCGCAGGCACCAGCGTTGATCATATCCTCTAGCGCGTCCGGCAGAGAGGCGTTGCCCTTGCCGGCAAAACCGAGGTTCATCGGAAAACTGTCGGCGGCGCGGATCATCATCTGCAGATGCCACGGCCCCGGCGTGCAGGTCGTCGCAAACGTGCCGTGCGCGGGTCCCGTGCCACCGCCGAGCATCGAGGTGATGCCCGACATCAACGCTTCCTCGATCTGCTGCGGACAGATGAAGTGGATGTGCGTATCGAATCCGCCTGCCGTGATGATCTTGCCCTCACCCGCGATCACCTCCGTGCCCGGCCCGATGATGATATCAATGTCGGACTGAATATCGGGATTGCCAGCTTTACCAATCGCTGCGATGCGCCCGTCGCTCAGGCCGATGTCGGCTTTGACGATGCCCCAATGATCGAGGATCAGCGCGTTGGTAATCACCGTATCAACAGCGCCCTGGGCATTGGTGATCTGGCTCTGGCCCATGCCGTCGCGGATCACCTTGCCGCCGCCGAACTTCACCTCTTCGCCATAGGTGGTGTAATCCTTCTCAACCTCGATGATGAGATCGGTATCCGCCAAGCGCACGCGGTCACCCGTCGTCGGACCGAACATGCCGGCATAAGCCGCGCGGGACATTTTGATGGGCATGGATTGAATTTCCGATTGAAACGGCCAGCTAGTTCTGCCGATGTCCCCACAAGCGCGCTTACTTCAACTTACCCATCACCAACTGCCGGAAGCCGAAAATGCGGCGCTTGCCTGCCATCGGAATCAGGTGCACGTCGCGCGATTGGCCAGGCTCGAAGCGTACGGCAGTGCCGGCTGCGATATCGAGGCGATAGCCCATCGCGGCCTCGCGATCGAAGGTCAGGGCCGCGTTGGTCTCGGCGAAATGATAGTGGCTGCCGACTTGGATCGGGCGGTCGCCGGAATTGGAAACATGCACCCGGATCGCGATGCGACCCTTGTTAAGCTCGATCTCGCCGGCGGCTGGGAAGACTTCACCTGGGATCATCGGCGTAATCCCTTACTCGTCGCACGCACTCGCTTTGCGAGTCGCGCCCTGATCGTCAGCCCGCCGATTGCGACCGCAATGGCCAACAATACAAAAACCAGATGGGCTGGCTCGATGAGGTGCCATGGCAGCTCGTTGAGCTTGAGCGGACTGTGATCGCCGATGTGCAGAAAGGCCATAAGCATCTCCTGAGTTCAACGAATAGGTTCGTGCACCGTGACGAGTTTGGTGCCGTCGGGAAATGTCGCCTCGACTTGGACGTCGTGGATCATTTCGGCGATGCCATCCATGACCTGCGCACGCGAGACGACCTTGGCGCCATCGCGCATGAGATCGGCAACTGATCTGCCGTCCCGCGCGCCTTCGACGACGTAGTCGGTAATCAGCGCGATAGCTTCGGGATGATTGAGTTTCACGCCGCGTTCGAGCCGGCGGCGGGCTACCATGGCGGCCATGGAGATGAGCAGCTTGTCTTTTTCGCGCGGCGTCAAATTCATCGCTTAAGCATCCATCCTCGCAGGCATGGTCCGCACCATGTCCAAGCCCCACACACGCGGCAACTCATGGCCGGACAGATAGGCCACCAGCCGCGCCACGTCTGCCTTCAAAGCATCTGCGGAAGGCGCAAGCAAGCGTCCCACCAACATGCCGTTCCACGCACTGACAGCCGCGCGTGCCGACAGGGGTGACATCGCCGCGCGTGCGCCTTCGACCCGGTCGGCGGCATCGGCCGCAATGTAAAGCACCGTCGCCATGGCAGTGGCATTTGCACCGATCGCCGCGCGCGAGAGTTGCGCTGAGACATCGCCGGAAAGCCTGACAGCGTCGGCGTAAATCAACTGGCCGCCACGACGGATGCACCACTCATCGCGGAGCGAACCCGCCAGTACCTGCTCATTCATGGCGGCGCGGCCGAACACGGTGGCTTCGACCAGCACCAGCGTCGCGTCATCAGCCATCTCGACGCTAATTGTTCGCGACAACTGCGCCTGGTTGAACAGGATCGTCTCTTGCGGCAGCCAATGCAGCCGCGCACCGGCAGCGACCGTCAGCGCCACGTCGACGGCGCAATCTTCGCCGAGTGATCGATACACCCGCTCGGCTGACTGCGTGGTTACCTGTGCGGCTGCACCCGGCCCGACTTCCACATCGAACTGCACGGCGTCACCGCCGAGTAGGCCGCCGCCCGTGTTGATCAGAACGGCTTCGGTCAAGCCATGGGTGAGTGGCAGCTTGGCGCGAAAGCCGCCGCGTTCGTGAAGATCGGCTAACCGCGTGCGGCCATCATGGCCTGCTTTGAACTTGATCGACACTCCACCCCGCGCGCGCACGCGTGACAACGCGGTCGACGCGGCTGCGTGCCCATCATCAGACCGCGAGGCGGCGTCGCACATCGGCTTCCACCATTTCCGCGCGCGTGCCCGCCAGCACGATCTGGCCGCGATCCATCACCGCATAGGTATCGGCAAGATCGCGGGCGAATTCGAAATATTGCTCGACCAGCACGATCGCCATATCGCCCTGACGCCGGAGATAATCTATCGCCCTGCCGATATCTTTGATGACAGACGGTTGAATGCCTTCGGTGGGCTCATCGAGCACGAGCAGCTTCGGCCGCATGACAAGCGCTCGGGCAATCGCCAATTGCTGCTGTTGGCCACCCGAGAGATCGCCGCCACGGCGACGCAACATCGTTTTTAGCACCGGGAACAGTTCGAAGATGACCTCCGGAATGTTCCGATCACTGCGTTTCAACGGCGCGTAGCCGGTTTCGAGATTTTCTTTGACGGACAGCAGTGGGAAAATTTCGCGGCCCTGCGGCACATATCCAATGCCCGCGCGCGCCCGCTCGAACGGCTGCAGCGGCGCTAAATCGATATCGCCCCATTTCATTTGCCCGGCACGGATGGGCTGCTGGCCGCAGATCGCGCGCAGCAGCGTCGACTTGCCGACGCCATTGCGTCCGAGGACGCAGGTCACTTCGCCGGTCTTGGCCGTCAGCGACACTCCGCGCAACGCTTGTGCGGCACCAT
>JANLYD010000391.1:0-4736 GCA_031365465.1 Hyphomicrobiaceae bacterium | reverse complement strand
CCACCCGTGATCTGCGCGCCGAGCAGCGCATTCGTATAGGCGGCTCCCGGCGGGGCAATCGCCACCTTGATCTTTTTCAGATCGACATTGAGTTCTTCGGCGATCAGCATTGGCATCGACGTGTAGACGCCCTGTCCCATTTCTGAGCGCGCCGAGAGCAGCGTGATCGTGTTGTCGTCGGCGATGTGCACCCAGGCGTTCGGCGTATAGAGCGTGCCGGCCGCTTGCGCCGGTCCGCTGCCGAGCATGGGCAGCGTGACGCCCAGCATCAGACCGCTGCCGACGGTGCCTGTGGTCTTGAGAAAGTCCCGTCGATTGGTGGCTGTCATGACTGTCTCTCCCTCAAGCGTTGCGCAGAGTTTGGGCGGCGTCTTTGATCGCCGCACGCATGCGGCCGTAAGTGCCGCATCGGCAGATGTTGCCGCTCATCGCGTTGTCGATGTCCGCGTCGGTGGGGTTCGTATTTTTGGCCAGCAGCGCTTGCGCCGCCATCAGTTGTCCCGATTGGCAATAGCCACACTGCGGAACGTCGTACTTGATCCACGCGGCCTGCAACGCATGCGGCTTAGCTGGCGTGCCGAGCGACTCGATCGTGGTGACCTTCTTGCCGGCCACGTCCGACACGGCAGTGATGCACGAGCGGATAGGCTGTCCGTTGACCTGCACCGTGCACGCGCCGCAGAGCGCTGCACCACAACCGAATTTCGTGCCCTTGAAGCCCAACTCGTCACGAATGACCCAGAGCAGTGGCGTGTCCTTGTCGGACGTCGCCGTCACCGCTTTTCCGTTCAAAACGAAATCTGTCATATTTCAATCTCCTCGGGAGCAATATGAAGTGGTGCACTGATCGGCCGTCTTGCGTCCGGCGTTATTAGATGACGCACCGAAATAGAACACAACTGTGAATCGTCGGGTGACTGATAATATGCGGTGCCGGCAATCTGGGCGGTGGGGCGACGCGCCGCTGGCCCTCGCGCGGTGGGACGACGCGCCGCTGGCCAAGGAGACGCGACGGCCCTAAATACCCGCGCAGCATCCCGCGTTGCAGCAAGCTCGGTTCGTGGGCCCATGCTGGCATGCCGAATGTTTGCCGCTTGAGCCGAATGCCTGCCGCTTCATTTGCCTGTTCACCCAGATCTGCCCGCACGGAGTCTCCCCCGATGACGACTGCGTCTGCCGCTTCCCATCGCTCGCCTCGCCGTCTGCCGCTCGTGCTTGCCATCGCCTTGCGTGAACTGCGTGCCGGCGGCAGCGGGTTTGCCGTGTTCGTCGCTTGCATTGCGCTCGGCGTAGCCGTCATCACTGGCGTCGGTGCACTCGGCGACGCCATCCGCACGAGCTTCGAACAACAGGGCGCAGCCTTGCTCGGCGGCGACGTCACACTGGCCCGCCCTCACGCCCGCGCCACCGACCCCGAGCGGAGCTGGCTCCAGCAGCAGGGCACGCTCAGCGAATCCGCCAACGTTCGCGCCATGGCTCGCCGGCCTGACGGGACCGAGCAGGCGCTTGTCGAAATCAAGGGAATCGACGAGCGCTATCCGTTGGTTGGCGCGGTGCAGCTTTCCGGCGGACTGTCCCTGGCTGACGCCCTGTTTCGCGGCGACGGCGTGGCACTCGAGCCCATCTTGCTCGATCGCCTCGGCCTCAAGATCGGCGATACCGTGCAACTCGGCCGCTCCGAGCATGTCATCCGCGCCTCGATTTTAGCCGAACCCGACAAAATCGCCGATCGCATGACCGTCGGCCCGCGCATTCTCATCGCCGCCAAGAATCTAGCCAACACCGGATTTATCGATCCCGGCAGCTTGGTGACGTGGCGCTATGCGTTGCTGCTCAACGGGCAATCTTCGTCTGGCGCCAACGCGGGCACGCAGCTGACCGCCTTTCGCACGCTTGCCACCACGGCGCTGCCCGAGAGCGGCTTCACCGTCCGCGATCGTCGCGATCCTTCACCCCAGGTGACCCGCACCCTCGATCGTCTCCGCCAGTTTCTGACGTTGCTCGGGCTCACTTCGTTGCTCGTCGGCGGCGTCGGCGTCGCCAACGCCGTCGAGACCTTCATCGATCGTCGCCGGGCGGTCATCGCCACCATGAAGAGTCTCGGTGCCACGTCGCGCGTAATCTTCAACGTGCACCTCGTGCAGGTGATGCTGTTTGCGGCTCTCGGCACTGTGATCGGTCTTGTGGTCGGCGCGCTGCTGCCCATCGCATTGTCGGCTGTGTATGCCGACGTGCTGCCCATCAAGGCCGACATCGGCATCAGCTTCGGCAGCCTGCTGCTCGCCGCCGCCTACGGCTTGCTGGTTGCGTTGGTATTCACGCTGTGGCCGCTCGGGCGCGCCGAAATGATCCGGCCCGCCGTCTTGTTCCGCGACGAGGTCGCCTCGGAAGGTGGCTTGCCGCCGCGCCGCATCATGCTCGCGACCGCTGCCGCGATTGCCGTGCTGTTCGGGCTTGCCGTGTTGGGTGCCGAGGCCAAAATGCTCGCCGTCTACTACTGTCTTGCCGTCGTCGCCGCGCTCGCCATCTTTGCCGCTCTCGGCACTAGTCTGGGGTGGCTGGCCCGCCGCAGTCCCCGCCCGCGCCGGCCCGAACTCGCTTTGGCGCTGGGCGACATCGGTGCCCCCGGCGGTCTCACCCGTTCGGTCGTGCTCTCGCTCGGCACCGGCTTGTCGCTGCTGGTGGCGGTGGCCCTCGTCGACCGCTCCATCGTCGCTGAACTGCAGGGCCGTGTGCCCGCCAGCAGCCCGAATTATTTCGTGCTCGACATCGCCAAGTCGGAATTGCCCGCCTTCACCGATCTGGTCATGAAATCCGCCCCCGGCACCGAGATGCACACCGCCCCCATGCTGCGTGGCCGCATCATCAAGGTCGGCGATACCATGGCCGACAAGGTCAAGGCCAAGCCCGAGCAGAGCTGGGTGCTCAATGGCGACCGTGGCCTGACCTATGCCGAGACCGTGCCCGACGGCTCCACCGTGACAGCCGGCCAGTGGTGGCCTGCCGACTACAGCGGCCCTCCGCTCGTTTCCGTCGAGGGCGAGATCGCCCGTGGCCTCGGCGTCGGCATCGGCGATACCATCACCGTCAACGTGCTCGGCCGCAACGTCGACGCTAAAATTGCCAATCTCCGCGATGTGAAGTGGGAGAGTCTGGCGCTCAACTTCGTGCTCGTCTACTCGCCCAACACGCTGGCCGGCGCGCCGCACAAGTTGCTTGCCACCCTCACCTTGCCGAAGGAAGCGCCGCTCGCCACCGAAGCAGCCCTCGCCCGCGACATCGGCAAGGCGTTCCCAGCCACCACCGCGATCCGCGTCAAGGATGCCATCAATCAATTCACGTCCGTATTCCTCCGCATCATGACCGCCGTCCGTGTCGCCGGCAGCATCACGCTCGCGGCCGGCGCTCTCGTGCTGGCTGGAGCCTTGGCCACCGCCCAGCGTCGCCGCATCAAGCAGGCGGTCATCCTCAAGACTCTTGGCGCCACCCGCCGCCGCATCCTGACCACCCATTTCCTCGAATACGGGATACTGGCGTTGTGCAGCTCTCTGATCGCCACCCTTGTCGGCGGCGTCTGCGCCTGGATCGTCGTCACCCGTGTCATGAAGCTCGAGTTCACCTTCGGCCCCATGGCGATCGTGCAGGCGCTTGGCGTTGCGCTGGCGCTGGTCGGACTTTTCGGTGGGTTGGGGACGTGGCGCGTACTGACGGCCCGCCCCGTGCCTTATTTGCGTGCCACTTGAATCTTGATCCCGGCTTCACCAATTGTTGGCTACGCGGGATCCGGGGACTTGAGTTTTACGCTCGAACACTGTCATAGTGACGCGGGCGGTCAAGTTTCCGAAGTCCGCCATGAGATAACAACGGGTACAACGGGATCAAACAGATGGCTCAGTTCGACCAACAATATGTACGGCCGGGCTACGCTGCTGGCACGGCCGGCACGTTCGACCAGGCGTTGCGGAGCTATATGCTCAGCGTCTACAATTACATGGCCGGCGGCGTCGCGCTGACGGGCTTGGTGGCATATGTCTTCAATCAGATGGCCGTCACCACCGACCAGTCGTTGGCCGTCGCCCGCATGGGCAACAAGTTGCTGACCCCGTTCGGCCAAGCGGTTTATGGCTCGCCGCTGATGTGGGTGCTGGTTTTTGCCCCGCTCGCCTTCGTGTTCTTCCTCTCGTTCCGCGTTTACAAAATGAGTGTCGGCGCGACGCAGTTGAGCTTCTGGCTGTTCTCGGCCGTGATGGGCGCTTCGTTGTCGACCCTGCTGCTCCGCTACACCGGACAGTCGATCGCGCAGACGTTCTTCATCACCGCCGCCGCATTCGGTGCGCTCAGCATCTTCGGTTACGTCACCAAGCGCGACCTGTCGGGCATGGGTTCGTTCCTGATCATGGGCGTGGTTGGTTTGATCCTCGCAGGTGTGGTCAACATCTTCATGCAGTCGTCGGCTCTCCAGTTCGCCATCTCGGCGCTGGGCCTGCTGATCTTCTCGGGTCTGACCGCCTATGACACGCAGCAGATCAAGGACAACTTCTACGCTGTCGCCCACGACAGCAGCGTAATGACCAAGTCGGCTATCATGGGTGCCCTGAACCTCTACCTGGACTTCATCAACATGTTCCAGTCGCTGCTCTCGCTCACCGGCAACCGCGATTGATCATCGGACTAGGCCGCACGTACTCGGCGAGGCCCCGCTCTAACAAGTGGGGCCTTTGCCGTTTCATTCGTCG
>JANLYD010000289.1:0-29789 GCA_031365465.1 Hyphomicrobiaceae bacterium | reverse complement strand
CCTTGCCGGCTTTCATCACGGCTTCAGCGAGTTTGTCGGCGAGGATGTAGCGCTCGCCGGCCTTGGCCCAGTTGTTCTCTGGCGCTGCTGTGATTTCATACAGCCCGTAGCTGATGCGGTTGTTGAACGAAATCGCGCGGTTGCCGGGGATCGTCCACGGCGTCGTCGTCCAGATGACGACGAAAGCGGACTTTAGCAATCCAATCAGGTGGTCCGGGCTCTGGAAATATGCATCAAATTGCTTTCCGGACCCTCCGAAAGCATTTGCAAAAGCGTCAGCGCTTACGGCCGCCACAGGAAACTTCACATAAACCGCATCGCTCTGGAAATCCTGGTACTCGACTTCCGCCTCTGCCAATGCGGTTTTCTCCACCACGCTCCACATCACCGGCTTCGACCCGCGATAAAGCTGCCCCGTATCGGCAAACGTCATCAGTTCGCGCGCGATGGCGGCTTCAGCGGGGAAGGTCATCGTCGAGTAGGGGTTCTTCCAGTCGCCTTCCACGCCGAGGCGCTTGAACTCTTCGCGCTGCACGCTCAGCCAGTGTTCTGCGAACGTGCGGCATTCGGCGCGGAAGGCTTTCAGCGCCACGGGGTCCTTCAGGTTGGGCTTGGGCTTGCCCTTGGCGATATAGTCTTCCTCGATCTTCCATTCGATCGGCAGACCGTGACAATCCCAGCCCGGTACGTAGTTGCTGTCGAAGCCGAGCATCTGCTGCGAACGGGTCACGAGATCCTTGAGGATCTTGTTCAGGGCGTGCCCGATGTGGATGTTGCCGTTGGCGTAGGGGGGGCCGTCGTGCAGGGTGAAACGGTCGCGGCCTTTGGAGTTCGCCCGCAACTTCGAGTAGAGATCGAGCTTCTCCCAGCGCGCGAGCAACTTGGGCTCGAGTTGGGGCAGTCCGGCTTTCATCGGAAAATCGGTCTTGGGCAGGAACAGGGTCTTGCCCCAATCGCGTCCCGTGTCACGGCCGGCCTCCTGCTGCGGCGCGCCGCTCGCGGGGGAATCTTTGGTCATAGGTCTGCCTTGCTGGAGAGGTGCACGCACCGCTGCCGGAAAACGGCAGACAGCGACGAAAAAAGACTAATCGACGGCACGACATGCGATGCGACGCTCGGGCGACCCGGCGGCGCCGACGCAAGCGTGCGAGGCCCCGGCGCCCTCAGGCGGCGGGGATCATAATTCGAGCCATCTCGAGCGGAGTGGCCAACATCGGGGCGTGTCGCGTCATCGCGCGAACCTAATCGAAACCGGTGCTACGTTCAACCGATACATCGTCAGCCCCCCCGGCACGCTGGTGTTGGCTCGAGGCCACGGTTGCGGTACATGACGGCGCAAGATGTTCAACAGGCGATAGACAACACTCAGTCTCCGGGCCATGCATGACTGCGTGCGGCTGCAAACGAGCGGATCCATCTTGATGCCATCGAAATCCTTCATGACGGTCGCGCGGGCAGCGTTGTGCATGGTCACGGCAGGCAGCCTGCTAGGGGGTGCCGCAGCTCAGGCTGGGCCAGCGCTGTTGTTCGATCCGACGAGCGGCACCGTGTTGTATGCAGAAGACCAGGACGATGCCTGGCACCCCGCGTCACTGACCAAGCTGATGACGGCGTACCTGGTATTCGAGGCGCTGAAACAGGAAAAACTCACGCTCGCCACCAAGTTGAAGGTGTCGGAGTTGGCCCATATGCAGCCGCCGAGTAAGATCGGACTGCCAGTCGGCGCTGACATGACGGTCGAGCATGCCCTGCAGGCGCTGATCATCAAGAGCGCGAACGACGTGGCCGTCATGATCGCCGAAGGGATCGCCGAAACCCATGACGCGTTCGTCGGCCGAATGAATGCGACCGCGAAGCGGTTGGGCATGGCGCGCACGCTGTTCGTCAACCCCAACGGGCTTCCGGCCGCCGAGCAGGTCACCACGGCGCGCGATCTGGGCAAGCTGACGCGTGCGCTACTCAAGGAATTTCCCCAGCACGCCGCGCTTTGGAACATGGCGGACATGCGCATCGGCCGCATCCACATCCGCAGCCACAATCAGCTGCTCAAGGCCTACGACGGCGCCGACGGCATGAAGACCGGCTTCACCTGCGACAGCGGCTACAACGTGGTGGCGACGGCCACGCGCGATGGGCATCAACTGGCGGCTGTGATCCTGGGCGAGCCGAGCGGCGCCGCGCGCAGTCTCCGCGCAGCCAACCTGTTGGAGCACGGGTTTCAGTACCGGGTCTGGCAGGACGCCCTGCAGCCGGTGACACTGGATACGCTCGAACTTCCCCCCGACACCGTGACGCTACCGATTTCCGTGCGCCAGTTCGTACCGGGACCAGCCTGCGGCGGACGGCAGGAGCGCACCGTCGACAAGGTGAGGGCGAAAAAGAAGCGTCTGGCCGCAGCCCAGCAGAAGGCCGACGCCGTGGCAAAAACCGTGGTCCCCACCACGGTACCCAACGCCGACGCCAAGCCTGCAGCCGCGGCCGCGAAAACCGGCGGCACCGCGAAAGCGCCAAACTGAGGCAGCGCGTCTCGATCCGATACGGTCACCTGTCGCCCGGCCGTCCATTTTTGTGATTTGGCTTGGCTAGAACTTGTCTCCACCGCCGCAAGCGATTGGCGTCGATTTTGCACATCCCGCATCAGAACCCCAACATACGGGACCGATGCGAAATGATGCAGACCTCCACCCACACCCTGAGCTGGCATCCCGACGCCGACGTGACACCCAATCCACGCGAAGTCGACGCCATGGCCGAAGTGCTCGAAGGCCGCCACGGTGTCCACGCCGTCGGCGTCGCCGAGTTCTTCTCGACCCATCACAGCTTGAGCGGCGATGCCGGCCGTTGCTGGGCCTGGGCTGGAGTTGCCGAAGCCATCAAAAAGCGCGCTGCCAAGCGGCTGGCGCAAGCCTAAGTTAACCAGCCGCACCTAGTGTCGACCGGCGATCGGCATCAGCTTTCGCATAGGGAATATATCGGTATGCCTCTCGAGTCGAACGGTGTTGCAGCGGCGCCCGTGGTGTCGCGCGGCCGTCTCGCAGGCGCACACGATCATATCCGCGCGATCGTTGCCGGGGCCAGCGACCGGCACGTCGCCCAGCGCGATGCGATTTTCGTATTTCTCGTGCGCGCCGCCAGTGCCGGCATTCTCTACGTGTCGCAGATCGTGCTGGCCCGCTGGATGGGCGCTGCCGACTACGGCATTTACGTCTGGGTATGGACGTTGGTGCTGGTGCTCGGGGGCATTTCCCACCTTGGCCTCGGACCGAGCCTGATGCGCCTCATTCCGACCTATCGCGCGAACGGCGACATGGACTTGCTGCGCGGGTTGCTCATCGGCAGCCGCTGGCTGGCATTCTTTGTCGGCTCAGTCATCGCCCTCACCGGCTACTGGATCCTTCGCACGTTCGGTGGCGCGATCGACGATCCGTATTTCATGCCGGCGATGCTGGGCATCATTTGCATTCCGCTATTCGCGATGACGGATGTGCAGGACGGGTTGGGCCGCGCGCAGGGCTGGATGGCTGTCGCCCTCGTGCCACCGTACATTCTGCGCCCGCTTGCACTGTTGGTGACGATGGCGCTGGCACACGTATCGGGCCTCGCAACCGATGCCGTCACCGCAGCATTCGCTGCCATCGTCGCCTGCTGGGCTGCAACCATGGTTCAGACGCTGATGGTACAGCAACGCCTCGACGCGGAAATCCCACCGGGGCCACGGGCATATGATTTCGGATACTGGATTCGCTCGTCGTTTCCGCTGCTGGTGCTCTATGCGAGCGAACTGGTTATGCAGAACGTCGACGTGCTGATCCTGTCGGCGCATCTGCCGCCGCAAACGGTCGGCATGTATTTCGCTGCCGCCAAGACGATGGCGCTCGTGATGTTCGTGCATTATGCGGTCGGCAGTGCCGTCGCCAAAGACATTGCAGCGCTGCACGTGCGCGGCGATCGCGCCGCACTCGTTGCCTACACGCGTGACGCCGTGCGCTGGACCTTTTGGCCGAGCCTGGTGGCCGCTGTAGGCATTCTCGCACTCGGAAAACCACTGCTGTGGCTGTTCTCGCCCAGCTTCACCGAGGCTTATCCGGTCATGATCGTGCTCGGCGCCGGCTTTCTCATCCGAGCGTCTGTTGGACCGTCGGAATTTCTACTGAATGCCCTTGGCGAACAGAAACGCTGCGCCCAGGTCGCGGTTACGGTCGCCGCCGTCGACATCGCGCTCAATCTGTTGCTCGTCCCCTTGTACGGCATTATGGGAGCTGCCTCTGCGACCGCCGTAGCGCTGATTCTGAGTGCGCTTCTCTATGCGCGCGTGGCGCGGCAGCGGACGGGGTTGGACATTTCCGTCCTGCAGTTGCTGCGGCGTCCGTCGTAACGTGTTCGCCGCGCTGTCGCATCGCGCAAAACTTTTCTAATTCTGTTCGGTCGTGCGCATACTCGCTGCTTATTGTCTGGCGGGGCTACGGATTTACTTGCGCCGAACGCTTGGAAACCGCAGATGGAGGATCGTTTTGCGACGTCGGCGCGTTAACGCCGAGTCATAGCGAGGCTCATCATGTGGACTACCATGCGTCTGCTCTTCGGGCCGTCAGCAGCAGTCGCTGCGATGTTCATGTCGGCGATCACGGCCATGCCGGCACTCGCTCAGCCCATTACGCTCAGGGTCGGGCACTTCCCCAACATCACTCACGTCCAGGCGCTCGTCGCCCACAATTTTTCACGCCAGGGCAAGGGTTGGTTCGAAGCACGGCTCGGCCCGGACGTGAAACTCGAGTGGTTCGTCTATAATGCCGGCCCGAGTGCGGTCGAAGCCATCTTCGCAAAGTCGATCGACCTGACCTACGTCGGGCCCAGCCCCGCCATCAACGCCTACGCCAAAGCACGCGGCGCCGATATCCGCATCGTGGCTGGCGCGGCCAATGGGGGAGCAGCCCTCGTCGTGCAGCCGGACTTCACCGGCACCTCACCGGCAGATTTTCGTGGCCGCAAGATCGCCACCCCGCAACTCGGCAACACTCAGGATGTGTCGGCGCGCGCGTGGCTGGCGGCTGGCGGGCTCAAAATTACCCAGATCGGCGGCGAAGCTGCCGTTCTGCCGACGGCCAACCCCGATCAGTTGTCGCTGTTCAAGCAAAAGCAACTGGACGCGGTGTGGACGGTGGAGCCGTGGGTGTCACGGCTTGAACTCGAAGCGCAGGGCAAGGTGCTGGTGGAAGAGTCGGACGCCATAACGACTGTGCTGATCTCCAGCGTTGCGTTTCTCGGCGCTCAGCGACCGTTGGTGCAGAAGTTCGTTGCAGCGCATCGCGAATTGACCGACTGGATTGCGGCCAACTCGGAGGAAGCGCAAAAAATGGTGCGTGAAGAAATCGGCGCCGAGATGCGGGCGCAGATCTCACCGGAGCTGGTCGCACGCTCGTGGAAGCGCATCCAGTTGACGACGACGGTGGAGCGTGGCGCACTGGAGGCTTTCGTGAAGCGTGCGCAGGCGGTAGGCTTCCTGCGCGGCGCTCCCGATCTGAAGCAATTGATCGAGACGCCCTGATGCGGGACCGGATCATGTCGACCCTCGGCTCACCGCCGGCCAAACTCGTGGTCGACGGCGTCTCGAAATGGTTTCACTCTCAACGCGCGTCCGTACATGCGCTCGACGACGTCTCGCTTACGGTGGGCGAAGGCGAATTCGTATGCCTCGTGGGTCCCAGCGGGTGCGGTAAGTCGACCCTGCTCGACATCATTGCCGGGCTGACGATAGCTGATACGGGCCGCGTGCTGGCCGACGATATACCCGTCGAAGGACCGGGGCGTCATCGCCTTGTGATGTTTCAGGAATCGGCCCTGTTCCCGTGGCTGACGGTGCTGGGGAACGTGATGTTCGGGTTGAAACTCAAGCCCGAACTCAGCCCCTCGGAACGCCTCGACATCGCGCACGAACACCTGAAGCTGGTGGGCCTGTCGAAATTCACGCACGCCAACGTGCACGAGTTGTCGGGCGGCATGAAACAGCGCGTCGCCCTGGCGCGGTCGCTCGCACCCGATCCGCGCGTGCTGTTGATGGACGAACCGCTGGCTTCTTTGGACGCGCTGACGCGTGAGCAGCTGTACAACGACATCCAGCGCATCTGGCAGACGCGCAACAAAACCATCATTCTGGTCACTCACAACGTGCGCGAAGCGGTCTGCCTTGGAGACCGTGTCATTCTGCTTTCGCCTCACCCCGGACGAATTCGCGAGCAGTTCGAGATCCCCTTGCCCCGGCCGCGCGATATCAACAGTGCCGACCTCGGCGCTTATACGCGCGAAATCACGTCGGCACTGAAGGGCTATATCGCAACCGAGGATGTCGAATGAGACGCGCGGTGAATGCGACCATCTTTTTCGCGATACTTCTGGCGATCTGGCAAATGGCGGTCTCCAGCGGTCGCTGGTCGCCGGTGTTGCTGCCGGGACCGCGCAGCGTGGCTGAATACCTGTGGTCGGCGCTGCAGGACGGCACGCTCAGGGAAGCTTGCTGGGTGACGATGCGGCGACTGCTGATCGGTTACTTCATCGGCCTCGCCATCGGACTGCCGCTCGGATTGTTGACGAGTACGTCGCATTTCTTCGAGGACACGCTGGGGTCGCTGGCATTGGGGTTGCAGACCTTGCCGAGCGTGTGCTGGATTCCGCTGGCGCTGCTCTGGTTCGGCCAGACCGAGACGGCGATGCTGTTCGTGGTGATCATGGGAACGATGTGGTCGGTGCTGATCGCCACCGATACGGGCGCCAGATCCATCTCGCCGATCTATGCGCGTGCGGCGCGAACGATGGGTTCGGAAGGCCTGCACAAGTGGACGCGCGTAATCATTCCGGCCTCGCTGCCGTTTCTCGTCAGCGGCATGAAGCAGGGCTGGGCCTTCGCATGGCGCTCGTTGATGGCGGCGGAAATCTACGTCACCATCCTCACCGGCTTCGGCCTCGGACATCTGCTGCACTACGGGCGCGAACTCAGCGCAATGGATCAGGTTATCGGGATCATGCTGATCATCGTCGTCATCGGCTTGGTCGCCGACAAGCTGCTGTTCTCACCGTGGGAGCGTTTTCTGCACCGCCGCTGGGGAACCGGCTTGAAGCAGAACTAGCGCTTTGGCGCTTTGATCCATGATGTGCCTTGACCTTTAGGGCGCGGGTGCGTTACGCATCGGCATCGCCGGGCAAACTTCCCCGTTCGGCCGTCGGAGCGTGGCGCAGCCTGGTAGCGCATCTGCCTGGGGGGCAGAGGGTCGCAGGTTCGAATCCTGTCGCTCCGACCAATTCACCACACCGATCAGGACGCCAGAGAGCGCCGTATTTCGTGACCCGGTCCCGCCCCATGCCCAAGTTCACGCTGCATGCCGATGGCCAGCGCGCATGGCTGTTGCGAGAGGTGTCGACCGGGATCACTGTCGGTGGGGTCGTCTACGCACACGCGGCCGACGGCAACCATTATCGGGCCTGGGTGCTGCGTGACGGGGTACGCCACACCATCGATCCCCCGGTCCCGCAGTTGAGGATGGCCGCTCGCTCGGTGGCGGAAGCGACCGAGCACGTCGGTTCCTCCACCGACGATGCGGTCAGCGCCCCGTAAAGTGCGGCGTGCGACGCTCGGCCGACGCCTTCACACCCTCTTTGAAGTCCGTAGATTTGCGGAGATTGCTCTGCAGCGCGAGTTCGTGATCGGTCTGCGCCTTGATGCGATCAGCCAACCCCTGGCGCATGGTCGCCCGCGTTGCAGCAACCGCAAGCGGCGCTGATTCCGCGATCTCGGCCGCCAGCTTCTGCGCGGTGCGCCGCACATCAGCCAGCGGCACCAGCATGTCGGCCAGGCCGAACGCCAACGCCTCTTCGCCATTCAGGCGGCGGCCGGTGTAAAACATCAGGCTCGCTTTCTGCGTGCCGATGAGCGCCGGCAACGTGTGTGTCAGCCCGAAACCGGGATGAAAGCCCAGCCGCGTAAAGTTGGCAGCAAACCGCGCTTCGCTGCAGGCGACGCGAAAATCCGGCACCAGCGACAGCCCGAGTCCACCGCCGATCGCGGGGCCCTGGATCGCGCCGACGATCGGCTTCTTGGTCCGAAACAGCCGCACCGCTTCCTGATACAGGTGCGCTGAGTTGCTGCGTGTCGACTCGTCGGGCCGGTTGCCGTCCTTGTCGAGCTGGCTGCCGTCACCGAAGTTGGCCCCGGCACAAAACGACTTGCCCTCTGCCGCCAGCACCAGCGCGCGCACGTCGTGGACGGTATCCAGGGCCTCGAACGCTTCCGCGATCTCCTTGATCAGCGGCATGTCGAAGAAATTGTGCGGCGGCCGCCGGATTTCTACGGTGGCCACATGGCCCTCGACGGTGACGGCGATATCTTTGAACTTGGGCAGCGTCGGCGACATGGCGTTGTTTCCGCGTTTTAATGGTGATTGTCAGCGCAACGAGTGGGCGCTCAGCGCAACCCGAGACCGCGCGCGATGATGCCGCGCAACACTTCCGTCGTGCCGCCCTGCAACGTCAGCTTCGGCGCGATCATCGTCGCAAACGCCAGTTGATCCTTGAACGCTGCGTGATTGGCCAAGGTGTCGGTGTCGACGAATGCTGCGATCTCGCGAGCGCGGTGGGGCAGTTTCTGCTCCCAGACGGTGCCGAGGTCCTTGACGACGGCCGCTTCCACGGTCGGATCCTTGCCCGCCTGCAGCATGCCATTCACCGACACCGACATGCGCCGCATGGTGTGCAGTTGGGCCACCAACCGTCCCAGCGCTTCGGCGGCGCGAATGTCGGGCTTTTCGCCCAGCACGCGCACCAGTTCGATCATGACGGCGAACGTTTCGAGAAACCGCTCGGGGCCGCTGCGCTCATAGGCCAGTTCACTGGTCGCCTGCTTCCAGGCGCCGTCGATTTCACCGAGCACGTTGCCGTCGGGCACGAACATGTCTTCGAGCACCACCTCGTTGAAATCGTGCAGGCCGGTCAGGTTGTAGATCGGGTTGATCGTCAGCCCCTTCGACTTCATGTCGACCAGAAACGACGTCAGGCCATGCCGCCGGTTTTCCTTGGTGGCAGGCGACGTGCGGAACAGCGCGATCATGTAGTCGGCCTGATGCGCATTCGACGTCCACACTTTGGTGCCGTTGACGAGATAACCGCCGGCCGTCTTGGTGGCCTTGGTCGAGGCGGCAAACAGGTCTGAACCCGAGTTCGGCTCGCTCATGCCGATGCCGAAGCAGCACTCGCCGCGCACGATGCGCGGCAGGATGTCGGCCTTGATCGCCTCGCTGGCGTATTTGATCAGAACCGGGCCGGACTGGCGGTCGGCGGTGAAGTGCAGTTTGACCGGCGCGTTGTGCGCGCTGAATTCTTCGGTGATGACGTAGCGTTCGAGGAAGCTGCGCTCCTGTCCGCCGTAGTGCTTTGGCCACGTGATGCCGATCCAGCCCTTGGCCCCGACCTTGCGGCTGAACTCACGATTGAACATATCGCCGGTTTCGTTGCCGCTCGGATCGAAAGTGCCGGCCGCGATCTCTTGCTTCAGGAACGCGCGCACGTCCCGCCGCAAAGCTACGCAATGGTCGGGAAGACGGATCGGATCGAAGGCGAGCGCTGTCGACATTTGAAACCTTGCAGGGTGAACATTGAGCGAGCGAAATCAGCGGGACGCCATCAATGGCCAGAACTCGTCGACGCCTCGGGCAGCGATACGGTTGCCCAGATCGAGCGCCCATTGACTCTCGTTGCCGAAGTCGTCGCGCCACGACAGCAGCCGCATGGTGTAGCGGTGCAGGATATGCTCCTTGGTGAAGCCGATGGCACCGAAAACCTGATGCGCAATGGCTGAGCCCTCGGTCGCCGCTTCCGCACAGCGAATGCGGGCCGCAGCCGCTTCCAGGAAAATCCCGTCGTCGAAGCGGGCGGGGTCACCGCCAACCGCTGCGATAGCTTCCGCGGCCGAGCCGCCCGCCGTTAAAGCGGCCGATGCCTCGCCGGCCAGCCGGGCAAGGTTGTGCTGCACCGCCTGAAATTTACCGATCGGCTTACCGAAGGCGACACGATCCTGCGCGTATTGGGTGGCCATCGCCAGCACCACCTGCAACGCGGCGGCGGTTTCGACCGCGCGTAACGCCGCGCCCATCATCATGAATTTGGTCTGATCGAGGCCCGCCTTTGCCTGCGCGATACGAGTGGGTCTGACGGTGTCGAATATCACATCCGACATGGTGTCACCGGCGAGAGATCGCGCATCGCTGCACTGACAGTTCGCGGTTTCGACGATCGCCACGTGCAGACCTGCCGGCGCATGCACCAGAACCGCGATGTGAACACTATCGCGCGCGAAGGGGATTTGCCGCGCACGGCCTTTCAGCGTCCCGTTCGACGCCAGCGTGATCTGATCGCGGGGGCGACAGGGTGCAACCGTCATGATGCCTGCGGGGCTGGCAATGCCGGCTTGCGCGAGCAGCCAACCCGCCAACAGCGTCTCGACCACCGCCACCGGTGAGGCGAATTGGCCAGCAATCCCGGCGACTTCGAACCCGTCGGCGATCTCAGCGTCCGCGCCACCGAGGTCGGCTGAAACCCAGGCCAGCGGCAACCCGGCGGCCGCCAATTGCGCCCACAGCGCGTGTTTCCATGCGCCGTCCGAAAGCCGGTTGATGGTCTGCGGATCTGCAAAGTCGGTGAAGATGCGCGTTGCGGTTTCGGTGACGATACTGTCGGTCAATTCGCTTTTCCCCTTGCGCCGAGCCTGCCGTGTTCCAGCTCACGCTCGACGGTATCGACCCGGCCAATCTTTGCCAAGTGCCCGCGCGGGGTCACGAGGGCCGTTCCGGCAGTATCGCAGCATATCGGAAAGCGGCTTCGCTTACACAGGGCGCTTCAGGCGTGCGGCACGGCGAACTTGTGCAGGTTACACAGCAAATGCGAAAAACAGACTGGCTTTGCGCAACGAGGGGCGGCACGCAACACCCCCGGCAAATCGATCGGCCGCATTGCCGATACGATCACGAACGGGATGTGCCGGTCGTTCAAGCAGCACCCGATGCGCTCGGATGTTTCTTTGCCGAGGTTCACGTCGAGAATGGCCGCGTCGAGTGGCTCTGTTCGCGCAATGTCGAGCCCGGCCCCCAAGGTGTGGGCTGGCCCGATCACTTCAAATCCGGCTGCCGTCAACATGTCTGACAATTCCATGCAGAGCAGAACTTCGTCCTCGACGATCAAAATTCGATTGCCCACGGCGCGTTCCTTCACTCTGGGCGCGCTGCGGGCTGTTTTTTGATCCCGAGCATCGCCACAGTACGTTAGGGAACCGTGGCGTCACTGCATCGTTCCCGCGCCGAAGTTTAATAGTTCGATGCCAATGATTGCGGAACGAACAAAACATGCCGCGCCTTCTAACGGCGGACCGAGCACATCGCTCGCGGGTCCACTGCAAAAAAGGGAAAGCTAATGGAAAACCTTCAACAGTTGTTCGAGGGAACCCTCAAAGACGTCTACTACGCCGAGAAGGCCATACTCAAAGCGCTGCCCAAGATGGCGAAGAAGGCGACGTCCGAAAAACTGCGCGCCGCTTTCGAAGACCACTTGGAACAGACCGAGGAGCAGGTCGCGCGCCTCGAAGAGATTTTCGCGATGCTGAACAAGCCGGCGCGCGCCAAACGCTGTGCCGCCATGGACGGCATCACTGAAGAAGCGTCGGAGATCATGCAGGAAGCCGAGGACGATACCGTGCGCGACGCCGGCATGTTGGCTGCTGCCCAAGCCGTCGAGCATTATGAAATTTCGCGCTACGGTACGCTTGCCGCCTGGGCCGGCAAGCTGGGCATGGATGACGCCGTCAAGTTGCTGCAGACGACCTTGCAGGAAGAGAAAGACACGGACGCAAAGCTCAGCCAGTTGGCGATCTCTGAGATCAACATCGCCGCTGACGACGGCGACATGGACAGCGCGGATGACGCTGACGATGGCGACGACGAAGATGCGCCGATGACGAAGCCAAAATCGAAATCTGGCAGCAGCTCATCCAAGAAGCGGAGCGGCGGGTCGACACGGCAGACCTGAAATTTCGGTTGATCGTTCACGAAAACGAAAGCGCGGTGGAACCAGAGGCTTCCCGGCAGGTTGCAGGGCAAACGTCCTCAGGAGACCTCGAAAATGTCCCACCGCGCGCTCAAACTCGCCTCTGTCTTTGCCCTCATCGAACTGTCGGGGTCGGCGATGGCTCAAACCGCGCCATCCCCTGCGCAATCTCCGTCCGCGCCACCTGCCGCAGTCACGTCGCCAACGACGCCACCTTCTGTCATGCCCGGTTCCCCCGCGCCGAACATGCAGCCGGTGAAAGCCGACCGCACCAGTCAGCAGTTCGTGATCAAGGCAATCCAAGGAAATTATGCCGAAATCGCGTTGGGCAAATTAGCTTCGACCAAGGCCACCGCTGAGCCGGTCAAAGCTTATGGGTCGATGCTGACGACCGATCACGGGCAAGCCAATGAAAAGGCAATTACGCTGGCGCGCAGTGTCGGTGTAGATGCGCCTAAGCAAGCGAGCGCCAAGCAGCAGAAAATGTACGATCGGCTCGCGAAATTCAGCGGAACCCGCTTCGATACGGAATTCATGAAACATATGGTCACTGACCATCGTGAGGACATCCGCGATTATAAAAAGGGAGCAGCCGTAAAGACGGCTCAGGTCGCCGATTACGCACGCGAAACCATGCCAACGCTGCAGAAGCATCTCGATCAAGCTATTGAACTCAACCGCGCGAAACCTGCGCAGCAATCTTCGATTCGCTAAGTCCCGAGCACGATGATCTCAAAGGAGCTTGTCATGAACAGTTCAAATCTGCGGTGCGGTTTTGTGGTGGCGGCATTGGTCTCGTCTGCGCCGGCCATGGCGTTACCCAGCGCCGGTCAGGCAACCCCTCAGGCATCCGCCACACCTGCACTCACTGACGTGGCATACCGCCGTTGCTGGTATGACTACGATGGACGGATATGCAAAACGTACACCGACTCGTACTACGACTCCGATTACTACGACTACGACGTGCCCGTGATCGGTTTCTCGACGGGGCCCGGCTTCGGGTTCTATGGCAATCGCGGCTGGGGTGGTGGTCGCTACTACGACTCGCGCTTTGGCCGGTGGCACGGCGGCCGCCGTTGGTAGGACTGTCGAATCCGACTCGATTTGGCGAGCGTAAATGCTCGCCAAGTGTCGTTGTTTCGACCTGGGCGCGAATGCTCAAGGCGTCGTCGGGATAAGCCGCGCATGGAACACCGGACCTGTCGGCTTACCGGTTGGTGATCCCCCCGCCGGCTCCAGGCTGACGCCGAAGAGCGCGCTCTGCACGATGTTCGGATCGATGTTTGTCAGCGCTCGCTTCACGTCGCTGCCCTGCTCGACCAACCCCAGCGACTGCGGTCCCACTCCCAGCTTGTCGGATGCGATCCACAATTGGTAGGTTTTACCCGCCGGCACGTCGGCCGCAACGCGCTTGACAGACAGCGTGCGGCTGGTCAGATCAACCGACATGACGAACGACGGCGACGCATCGTCCTTCTGAAACACCGCCACAAAATTCGTGTCGGGACGCGGTGCGCTTTCGCGAATGCCGACATAAACGGCCAAGCTTGCAGCGATTGCCGAGGTCGCAATGGCGACACTCCGCCAGCGCCGCAACCGCCGCTGCAGGTCAAGGTCGATGACCGCAGCGCCAGCGGTTGCTACAGTCCCCGTCGATCCAACGACAGCTGCAGGCCGCACGCTGGAACTCGCATCAGTCAGGCGGCGCTCGATCTCTGCGGCCAGACGTGCAGGTGGGGCAATCGGTTCAACGAGATCGGCGAGGGGCGCAAGGCGCAGCTCCCATTGTGCGACCGCCGAACGCAGCGCCGGATCGGTTGCCAAGCGCGCTGAAACAGCCGAACGCTCGCTCTGATCCAGCGTGCCGACGACATATTCCGCCGCGAGTGTATCGATGTCTGCGGGCCCGGTCATGCTGCAAGACAACCTTTGAGTTGCGCAAGGCTGCGATGCAGCCACGTTTTGATAGTCGGCACCGGCCGCTCGAACCGCTTGCCCAGATCCTCGCGACTTAAGCCGTGGAGATAGGCTTGCACCACGACGTCGCGTTTTTCGGCCTCGAGCAGTTGCAGGCAGTCATGCAATCTTCGTCCGTCTTCGCTCTGCATCAGAAGATCGATCGCCAGGGGCGCGTCGCTGACGACATCGAACCCGGCAGGCATATCTTCGAGCGAAACTGGTCTAGCTTTGCGAACTTCGTCGAGCGCGCGATTGCGTGCGATCGTCGCCATCCAGGTGATCGGAGACGCCCGCTTTTCATCGAAATCACCGGCGCGCTCCCATATTTTGACGTAAGCTTCCTGCAAGATCTCGTCGGCGATGTCGCGACGCGCGACGATGCGCAAGATCACGCCGTATAATTTACCCGACGTTGCCGCGTACAAGTCGGCAAAGGCCCGCCGGTCCCTGCCACTTACCTGTTGCATCAACGCGACAAGATCCGCAGTCGTTTTCGATGTCGATGGTTGCAACTGCACACTCCCGCGCACGACCCTGCTCCTGACCTTTTCGTCAAAGCCTGTAGATGGTGCCACATGGCACTGCCGCTGTCAGTTGCATTAAACTCATGTGCGGCCTCTTCGTTACCCCGCCCAAAGCTGGTTGCCGAATTTGTTCGAGTTGGAATGTCAGCAAAGATACGTGTGCTTGCGATGAAAGTTTCACCTACGCAGTCAAGTCTTGGCGTAGCCGGTATCTTACTTAACCAATGCAAAACGCCCGATCCAAAGACCGGGCGTTGCGACGTTCAGAAAATCGGCTGCTGACCTCAGACCGGTCCAAGACGCTCGGCCTGCGACAACAGCGTATCGAGAATGCCTCTGCTTTCGGTGCCCATCACACGGACGACGCGCGTTTGGGCTTCCTTCCACACGGGATAGCCGCGCTGGATGACGTCCTGCCCTTTGGTCGTCAAGTGCAGTCCACGGCCCCGGCGACCGGCGGGCGGATCCATCGTCAAATGGCCCAGCGCAAGAAGACGTTTGAGATTGCGCGACAATGTCGATTTCTCGATATCGAGATCGGTGCCTATTTCGACAGCCGTGATGCCGTCCTGCTGAGCTAGCTGCGTCAGCAGCGTATACTGGCTCATCGTGATGCCGAGCGGGCGCATCGCGTCGTCGTATACCCGCGTGATGATGCGGCTGAGTTGGCGAACCCGCGTTGCCAGACAGTTGGCGGCAGTCGCTTCTGCCACCTCTGCAAGGTCGATCTGGGTGTGGCTGAGATGCTTGGCGGTAGGCGTCATGATATTCATGTCAAATTCTCCGATCGGCAGACCGAGACCCGACGCGACACCAGCGGCCATAGGCAGACTTCGACGTTATCTGCGCCGATTCGTGCGCATCCGGCAACTGCCGATGTAAACCGACGACACAGGCCGGATTACATTTCAGACTGGATCGCGGGCGTTCTCGGGGTATGCTCATGCATTGTTTTCGATGGGATGACCGCATGTCCGCAATTCCGCTTGCCCCGTTCACGACCCGCCCCGATATCGAGGGCACGTTTGGGGTTTGCACCTCGACGCACTGGATCGCCACCGCCGTCGGCATGTCCATCCTGGAGCGTGGCGGCAACGCCTTCGACGCCGGTGTCGCCGTCGCTTTCACGTTGCAGGTGGTGGAGCCGCATCTGTGCGGACCGGGGGGCGACGTGCCCATCATGGTGTGCCGCGCCGGAAGCGACACTCCGCAGGTGATCTGCGGCCAAGGCCCCGCACCCGCTGGCGCCACTATCGCCCATTACCGTGGCCACCTCGGCCTCGATATCGTCCCCGGCACTGGATTACTGGCACCGTGTATTCCCGGCACGTTCGAGACGTATATGATGGTGCTGCGCGACTACGGCACGATGCGGCTGCGCGATGTGCTTGCACCCGCCATTTCGTATGCCCAGCACGGCCACCCGATCGTCGAGCGCGCCGTGATCACCATCGAGACGGTGCAGAACCTGTTCGAATCTCATTGGCCCACATCGGCCGAAGTTTACTTGCCGGGAGGAAAGCTCCCGGCGGTCGGATCGCTTTTCCGTAACCCACAACTGGCCGCCACTTACACGCGAATTCTTAAGGAGGCAGAAGCCGGCAGCGGCGGACGCGAGGCAGAGATCGCATGCGCCAGCAGGGCCTGGAGCCAAGGCTTCGTCGCCGACGCCATCGACCGCTTCTGCCGTGAGAACGAAGTGATGGATGTATCCGGCCGCCGTCACCGGGGCGTGCTGACGGGACAAGACATGGCGACTTGGTTGCCGACCGTCGAGGAGCCAGTGGGTCTCGACTATGGCAACTATCGTGTCCTCAAGCCGGGACCTTGGACGCAGGGCCCAGTCATGTTGCAGATGCTGGCGTTGTTGAAGGGCTACGATCTCGACAAGCTCGCGCCGACCGACCCGGACTTGCTGCACACCTGGATCGAGTGCGCCAAGCTCGCCTACGCCGACCGCGAAGCGTTCTATGGCGACCCCGCGTTCGCAGCCGTGCCGATGGAGACGTTGCTGTCCGAAGCCTACAACGCCGAACGCCGCCAGCTCGTGGGACCCACTGCATCGCTCGAACAACGCCCCGGTAAGATCAAGGGCTACGGCGGCCAAGTGATCGTGAAGGGCGTCAGCGAAGGCCGCGAGTCCGTCTCGAGCCTCGGCGCAGGCGAGCCGACTGTCGGCCGCATGGGAACTACTTCGAGTGGGCCTTCGGATGCCCACGCAGCATCCGGCCTAGTCCGAGGCGACACCGTCCACGTCGACATCATCGATTCCGCCGGCAACATGTTCACGGCCACGCCGTCGGGCGGCTGGCTGCAATCGTCGCCGGTCATTCCTGCACTGGGCTTCCCCCTCGGCTCGCGTGCGCAGATGTTCTGGCTCGAAGAGGGCCTGCCGGGATCGCTGGCACCGGGCAAGCGCCCGCGCTCGACGCTGTCTGTGGGCATGGCCCTGCGCGACGGCAAACCCTACATGAGCTGGGGCACGCCCGGCGGCGATCAGCAGGACCAGTGGAGTTGCCAGTTCTTTCTGCGTCACGTGCATTCCGGCATGAGCCTGCAGCAGGCGATCGACGCGCCCGCGTGGCACATCGAACATTTTCCGGCATCGTTCTGGCCACGCGCGGCGCGTCCTGGTGCCGTGATCCTCGAAGGCCGACTGCCCAAGGCGACCGTCGCCGAACTCGAACGGCGCGGGCATCGGGTCGAAGTCGGCGGCGACTGGTCGGAGGGCCGGTTGACTGCCGCCTCTCAACTCGGGCCGCGCCGGCGTGCTGCAGCGAACGCGCGCGGTATGCAGGCCTACGCCGCCGGCCGCTGAACCGCCCGCGCAGTGCTGCCGCGCATTGGGGTCCCCTCGTGGGTCTCCTCTTGTGACTGATCACTCGAATGTGGAACGATGGGACAGCCCCTTCGTCGATTAACTAAAGGACCTTTCGATGGCCAAGCCGACAGCTTCCAAGACCTCGAGTGCGGTGGCATCGCCCGCCGTGCGCAAGGGCGCGCCACGCAAAGTCATGATCACCTGCGCCGTCACCGGCTCGATCCACACACCCAGCATGTCACCGCATCTCCCCATCACGGCGACCCAGATCGCAGACGCGGCCATCGGGGCAGCCGAGGCGGGTGCGGCGCTTGTCCATTTGCACGCGCGAGACGAGAAAACGGGTAAGCCCATCCACACGCCCGAGGCGTTTCATCCGTTTTTGAAAGTGATCAAGCAACGGACAGACGCCGTGCTCAACATCACCACGGGCGGTGCGCCGACCATGAGCATCGACGAGCGCCTCGAGCCGTGCGCGGTGCTGAAGCCGGAAGTCGCGTCGTTGAATATGGGCTCGATGAACTTCGGGCTTTACCCGATGCTCGAGCGTTTCAAGGACTTCAAGTTCGATTGGGAAAAGCCTTATTTGGCAGGCTCAGACGATCGAATCTTTAAAAACACCTTCAAGGACATCGAAAACATTCTGACGCGATGCGCCGCCAACGACACGCGCTTCGAGATCGAGTGCTACGACATCGGGCATCTCTACACGTTGCGCCATTTCGCCGATCGCGGCCTGGTCAAGCCACCGTTCTTCATCCAGTCGGTGTTCGGCCTGCTCGGCGGCATCGGCCCGCATCCCGAAGACGTGCAGCACATGAGGCGGACCGCCGACCGGCTGTTCGGCAAAGACTATTACTGGAGCGTGCTGGGTGCCGGCCGCAATCAGTTGCCGATCGCAGCGCAAGCTATGGCGCTGGGCGGCAACGCCCGCGTCGGTCTCGAAGACAGTCTGTGGATCGGTCCGGGTCAGTTGGCCGAGAGCAACGCGCAGCAGGTCCGAGCCGTGCGCAAGATCATCGAAGGCCTGGGATTGGAAATCGCGACGCCCGCAGACGCACGCGAAATGCTGCAGTTGAAGGGCGGCGACAAGGTCAACTTCTGAGCACTATTCCCGCATCTCACACGACGCATCTGAAACGAAAAAGGGCGCGACCTGTGCCGCGCCCTTGGAAAACAATTTTATGACGCTCTATTGCAGGTACGGGCACAACCGGCGCTCGCCGCCGTAAGTGGTGTACATTCCGGTACCCCACTCGAACGATTTGAAGTTGCGCGCGCAGATGTCACGCGGATTGCCCGAGTATCCCGACGGGTAATAGTACGGCCCATTGTAGTCATAGGTGTCGTAATAGTAGCCGACACGCGGACGATAGGTCTGATTGTAGATGATGGCCCCGGCCGCGACGCCAGCAGCAAGACCGACCCACGGCCACGCCCCGCCCCGATAACCCCAGCCATATCCGCGACCGCCATATCCGCGGCCACCATAGAAGCGCGCGCCACCACCGTAGCGGCCGCGATACTGCACAGTTTCGACGCTCGTGGTCGACAACGTGGCAGCTGATCCAAGGTCCGGCATCACGGGCGCGGCCTGAAGTGGCGACGAAGCCAGCGTGAAGGTTATCGCCGTTGCTGCGAGTAATTGTGATCTCATGAAGACTATCCTGAACGAGGGTTCCTGAACCGGGTGCTTAGGTGTTTGCCCTGAACGTGCGAACCGAGGCCGATCCGTCGAATACGACACTATGGAGCGGCAAACTTGGGATTTGTTGTGTCGTAAAAATTACAAATCGTTCACCGGGACGCTCGTTCATAATTTGGTAACAATCTTCGTGCATAACTCGACTCATGAAGGGTCGCACCACGGATCTCACTCAGCCTAGCTGACAGAGATCCAAAGGGAGCGGCCCTTTATAGGTTTTGGACTGCCACCTCTTGCGATCGCCCTGCAAGTTTCCACCGCAAAAGCGGCAGTTCGCTTGAGGTCCGACGCCGCCCGGACCCAGCACCATCCGATCGAAGATCGCTTTTCGCGTTCACTACTTCTCGATCTTTTCATAGCTGTCGGCGACGAACCGGTCGAGCAACCGAACGCCCCAGCCCGATGCCCAACCCTGCGAAATGTCGGTGCGGTTACTGTCCATCGCTGTGCCGGCGACATCCAGATGCGCCCACGGCGTATCCTTGATGAACCGCTGGATGAATTGTGCCGCCGTGATCGCCCCGCCGAAGCGGCCACCGATGTTTTTCATGTCCGCGTTCTTGCCGTCGATCAGCTTGTCGTAGGCCTTGTGCAGGGGCATGCGCCACACCTTCTCGCCGACCGCTTCGCCGGCCTCGGCCAACTCGGCTGCGAGCTTGTCGTCGTTTGAGAACAACCCCGCATATTCCTTGCCCAAGGCGACCATGATCGCGCCCGTCAGCGTCGCGAGATCGACGATCAACCGGGGCTTGAACCGCTCCTGCGCATACCAGAGCACGTCGGCCAGCACGAGCCGCCCCTCCGCGTCGGTGTTGAGCACTTCGATCGTCTGCCCCGACATCGACGTCACGATGTCGCCGGGGCGTTGAGCGTTACCGGACGGCATATTCTCGACCAGCCCGATCAGCCCGACCACGTTGACGGCAGCTTTCCGGCCCGCGAGCGCCAGCATCAATCCGGACACGCAGGCGGCACCGCCCATGTCGCCCTTCATGTCCTCCATGCCGGCCGCCGGCTTCATGGAAATGCCGCCGGTGTCAAACACCACGCCTTTGCCCACGAAGCACACCGGCTTGGCCCGTTTCGATTTGGCGCCATGCCATTGCATGACGGCCACGCGGGCAGGACGAACGCTGCCCATCGCGACGGCCAGCAAGGCCCCCATCTGCAATTTCTCGAGCGCTGGCACGTCGAGAATCTCGACCTCGACCCCGGCCTTTGTCAGTTCCTGGACGCGCTCCGCAAATTCGACCGGCCCCAGCACATTGGCCGGCTCGTTGACGAGTTCGCGGGCGAGGATGACGCCTTCGGCCACCGCACGGCGCAGTTTGAATTGCTCGGCTGCCTGCTCGGGGTTCGACACGTGGATCGTCAGCGTGCGTAGGGTGTCTGACTTCGTCTTGCCGTTGCCATTGCTGTCGCCGGTACCCTCGTCGGCGGCACCGTTGCCGTTAGATTCGTCCTGCGGCCGCGAGCGATAACGGCGAAATTCATAGCTTCGCAACAGCGCACCTTCCGCCAGTGCGCATGCAAAATCGATCGAAGCGGACGCGCCCATCTCGGGCAGCTCTGCAAACACACTCGCCTGATCCCCGCGCCGGGCCTTTACTGCAGCCAGCACGCGGCCACCCAGATGGATCTGGTCGAGTTCGGTCATGTCGACCCCGGCGCCGAGCATCAACAGACGCGAGCATTCGAGGTTGGGAGCAGCCAATATTTCGACATGCTGCTTGGACTTACCTGTGAATGAAGCAGCCTTTGCGGCTCGCACCAGGAAACCATCGGACTTCTTATCGAGGACGAGTGCCGCTTGCGGCAACGCCAATTCGGGACCGCTGAACACGACAGACGTCGCCGCCGGCGCGGCGGTGGCGGAGGCGAACCGAATTTCGAGTGGCAAAGTCATGCGATCATTTTCCTCGGAGGCGGGAGCAAGCGACATCGGCTGAAGTTACGAGACAGATTGACGAGGGCTGAGGGCAAACGTCCGCCAGTGTGCGACCGGCGGATGATACGGCACGGCACCGAGGGTGCACATAACATCCGAATCCGTCGCCATCACCGCTCATGGTAGCCCGTTTCCCAGCCATGGAAAAGCCGCCGCTCCCCGCCAAATCCGATGGGCAGCCCCGCCGAACGGTCAAAAACACAAGCGACACGCTTCAGCCATCTTGCTATGGGAGCGGACAGCAGGTTGTGGCGATTGTGCAGTGCGTATCGGGGACATGAACAGCAGGATCGATTTGAACTTTTCACGTTCAGTTGCCGAGATCGCGACGCGCGCCAAGCCGTCTCTGCGGATGCACGCATGAGCATCCTGGGCCGTTACATCTTCCGTCAGTCGATCGGCGCCGTTTTCTTGATCCTGCTGTCGTTGACCACCGTGACCTGGATCGGCGTCGCCTTGCGCCAGATCGATGTCATGACCTCACAGGGTCAGGACGCCTTCGTCTTTCTGCGGCTGACCGCCCTCGCCTTGCCCGGCTTGATCGCCTTCATCGCGCCATTTGCCGTGCTGATCTCGTCGTTGCACGTCATCAACCGGCTCAATGGCGACAGCGAACTCATCATAATGACCGCCAGTGGCGCACCGACGTGGCGGCTCGTGACGCCACTCATGACCATGGCGGTGTTGGTGGCAGTCGTGCTGGTCTTGATCAATCATCTGGTCGCGCCCTGGTCGAACCGCAAGCTGCGCGAGGGCGCGATGCAGGTCCGCACCGAGCTCATATCTCAAGTCCTCCAGCCCGGCCGCTTCAATGCGGCGGAGAAGGGATTGACGATCCACATTCGTGATCGCGCGGGTGATGGCCAACTCCTCGGCCTGCTCGTTCACGACCGCCGCGACCCCACCCACATCAGCTCGTATCTCGCGGAGTCCGGCTACATCGTCAAGCAAGGTTCCGGCTCTTATCTATTGATGCAAAACGGGAATATCATCCGCGAAGGCGAAGTCGGCGCACCGCCCGACATGGTCGCTTTCGAGCGCTATGCGGTCGATGTCAACCGCTTCGAGCAAAAGGCCGACCAGAGCTTCGTGCTGCGCCCGCGCGAGTGGTACACGACAGAACTGCTGCAGCCCAACACCCAGGATCCGTTGTTCAAGCAGAGCCCTCAACGGTTCTCGGCCGAACTGCACGACCGCTTCTCCAATCCGCTCTATCCGCTGGCCTTCGTGCTGATCGCTGCGGCCTTCGCCGGACAGTCTCAAACCACCCGGCAAAACCGGACACAGGCATTACTGCTGGCGTTCGTGACCGGCGTCGGCATCCGCGTGCTCGGCATCAGCGCCGTCAACAGCGCTAACGGCAAGGGCGGGTCGATCCCTATGCTGTATGTCATTCCCCTCGGCGCAATGCTGATTTCGCTCATCGCGATCCATCTCAACATGCGCCCCATCCGCAAGCCAAAATTTCTGCTCGCCATCCAAGGCGCCTTCCGTAACGCTGGTGCGGCGCTCGTGTCGCCGTTCCGCCGGCCCACGCCGGGGGCCCGCTGAGATGTTCCGCGCCCGCACACTCCGATTTTATATCGGCATGCGTTTCCTGATGATGATGACCGGCGCGCTGGTCGTCTGCATGACCTTGATCTTCATGATCGACATGGTCGAGTTGCTGCGCCAATCACGGGGCGCGGTGCAGATCAGCGCCGGACAACTGTTGTGGGTCGGCTTCCTGAGAATGCACACCTTCACCGAGGTGCTCATTCCCTTCGCCGTTCTCGTCGGCTCGATCGGCGCGCTGATGAGCCTCAGTCGCAAGTCGGAACTGGCTGTCATGCGTGCGGGGGGCATGTCGGTCTGGCAATTTCTCCGGCCGGGGCTCACCGTGGCGTTGAGCATCGGCATCTTGAGCGTTGCGGTCTACAACCCCTTGGCCACCCGTGCGACCGAGATGGCGCAGGCCCTGATGTCGGAATACTTCGGCAGCGACGCATCGCTGATCAGCGGCGGCGCTGGCAATTGGTTGCGGCAGAATGGCCCCGACGGCCCCTCGGTCATGACGGCCTTGGCGGTCTCGGATCGCGGCCTGGCATTGGCTGGGGTAACCGTGTTTCAATACGACGCTACCGGCAAGTTCATTGCGCACCTAAGGGCCGAGAAAGCCACGCTGGGAGACGGCGCCTGGGATCTCATGCGCGTCATCGTTGCTCAACCGGGACGCGAGCAGGTCTCGAAAGACACGTATCGGCTCACAACGTTCCTTGATCGCGAGCGCGCTCTTGATGCCCTGGGCTCAGTCAACACGGTGTCTATTTTCGAATTGCCCGGCGTGATAGAAATGGCTGAGCGCAGCAAGTTGCCGGCGTCCCGCTTCCGGGTGCAGTACGAATTGTTAAGATCCCGCCCATTGCTGCTGGTATCGATGGTTCTTTTGGCAGCTACTGTGTCTTTGCGGTCATTCCGGCAAGGTGGTATCCAGACTATGGTTGCCACGGGGATCATCGGTGGTGTGGGGTTCTTCCTGCTGACGGAGGTTTCGCGACAGATCGGCTTGGCCGGTTTGGCGCCCGCTCTAATTGCGATCTGGTTGCCGGTCGTGATCGCGTGCCTGGGGTCGATAACGATGCTGCTGCATCAGGAGGATGGCTGAGTGAGGCGTTGGGGGCAAACAGTGCGCGCGTCGGGCGGCATGGGCTGGGACGCCCTCGCTCGTACCATCGTTGCTGTGATTGCCGCCGCAATCGTCGCGCTGCCGTCGCTCGCAATTGCTCAAGATCCGGGCATCATCAATCAGGTCGGTTCAGACCGTTATTTCAAGCCCGCGCCCGGTGGTCCGCTCGGTCCGCAGGCCAAGATCAACAGCGCCGCGCCTTTGTATCTGCAGGGCGACGATCTGGTCTACGACACCAAGAACAGTCGCATCGTTGCGCGCGGTAACGTGCAGATCTTCTACAACAATTACCTGCTGACCGCCGATCAGGTCACCTACGATCAAGCCGCCAGCAAATTGCTCGCCGAGGGCAGCGTGCAGTTGCGCGATCCCAACGGTAACATCCAGCGTGCCGAGCGCCTCGAAACCACCGATGATTTCCGCGACGCCTTCATCGAGTCGCTGAGCGTGGTCACGCGCGACGAAACCCGCATCCAGGCGCGGCGATCGATCCGCCGCGACGGCAACGTGACCGAGTTCGAAAAGGGCAAGTTCACCGCCTGCAAGAACGATCCTGGCCAGCCGCCGCTGTGGTGTATCAGTGGCGAGCGCATCATTCACGATCAGAAGGCAGCGACACTCACCTATCAGAACGCCAGCTTCGACGTGCTCGGCGTGCCCGTGCTTTATCTGCCCTACTTCACCATGCCGGACCCGTCTGTCAAACGCCGGACCGGGTTCCTTTCGCCCACGTTCGGCTCCTCGACCTCGCTCGGCGTCATGGCCGAAATTCCATACTATGTCGCGCTCGACAAAAGTTACGACTTCCTGTTCCACCCGGCGTTACTGTCCAAGCAGGGCGTCCTCTTCAAAGGTGACTGGCGGCAGCGGCTCGAGAATGGCGAGTATTCGATCAAGTTCGGCGCCATCGATCAGAAGCTGAACAACCTCGGCGGTGCCGCCTCACCCGATCTCGAAGGTTGGCGCGGAACGGTCGAAACCAAGGGCGTCTTTTCACTCAGCTCCTGGTGGCGCGCCGGCTGGGACGTCACGTTGCAGAGCGACAAGAGCTTCCGCAGCTTCTACGGCTTCGACAGTGCCATCACCACCGACCGGATCAACACCGGTTACCTGACCGGGCAAAGCGAGCGTAATTACTTCAACGCGTCGCTGTTCCAGTTCGGCGGCTTGCTGCCCCGCGATACCGACATCACCAAGGCCCGCGCTGCCGTCGTCGATTACAACAACATCGCAGCCCAGCAAGTGCTCGGAGGTGAGTTGAGCTTCAATGGCCATGTGCGGACGCTGTCGCGCTTGTCGGGCTTCAACTCTCCGCGCGACCTGAATGGCAATCCGCTGCCGTCGCAGTATCTGGCCGGCAATGAGTCCACGCATTTCGTATCGGATATCAACTGGCGCCGGAAGATCGTCGACGGGATCGGGCAGACCTGGACACCGTTCGCCAACATTCGCGGCGATGTCTATCAGTACGACAACACGCGCAACACCGATTCACCGCTGGTCAATCCGCTGGCGGGACAAAGCGTCCCCGGCGAGACGTTGTACCGTGGCGTAAGCACCGTCGGCTTGACCTATGCCTATCCTTTCGTCGCCCACACCGAGACCGCATCGCACGTCATCGAACCTGTCGTGCAGGTCGTCAACCGCACTATCCTCGGCCGGCAGGATCAAACGCTTCTCCCCAACGAAGACGCCAAGAGCGTGGTGTTCGACGACACGTCGCTGTTCTTCGAAAGCAAATCGACAGGCTTTGACCGGATCGATACCGGGACACGTTTGAACGTCGGTACGAAATACAATCTACAATTCACGTCTGGCCTCAACATCCGCGCCGTCATGGGCCAAAGTCAGGTCTTGTCCGGCACCAATGCATTCGCCACGCCGGGCCTCGACGTCACGTCGACGGCCGCTGCGGGGCAGTTCGCGTCCGCTTTCTCCGACAACAACGGTCTGGCCACACGCCGGTCGGATTACGTCGCTGGCCTCTACGTCTCGCCGCTGGCGAGCGTCAGCCTTGTTGCGCAAGGGCGGTTCGACACCAATACGCTGGCGCTCCGCCGCCAGGACACACTGCTGTCAGCCGGCTTCGGACCCTTCTCGACGCAGCTCGCCTACGCCTTCACACGCGCCGATACGCAGGCCATCAGCAATGCCGCCAGCACGATTGGTCAGCAGGAAATCCAGGCGACGCTCGGCGTCAAGCTCACCGACAAGTGGAGTGTTGCGGGCTCCGTGCGCTACGATCTCGATCAGAAGAACATGCTGCAGGATCTGTTTCAGGTCCGGTACGCCGACGAATGCTTCGTGCTGACCACGACGTACACCGATACCCGCATCGCCAATCCCGCCCTCGGCGTGGTGCCGGACAAGTCGGTTATGGTCCGCTTCGAGCTCAAGAATCTTGGCGGCTTCAGTGCCAAGACCGACGTCACGAGCTTCATGTCGGGCATCGACAATCAGGTCAATCGCAACTGACGACGGCGCGGGCGACGGCGACGGTCATGATGGCCCCGTTGACGCCTCAGCGCGTGTCGAGCGTCACCCAATATGTCAGTTGGTTCCGACCACTCGCCCCCAACGAGGCCGATGCGGAGAGACCGACTGCCGGCACTACGCCATGGGCCCGCCATCGTTGATGTGGATAACCAGCGACGCTCAGCCCATCGTCGCGTTATGGTAGCGGCACTGGAATCACTCGCAGGCGACCGACCCATGTCCGAGATACCAACCGTCCACGGTACTGTCCGCACCTGCGAATCGGGAAGTCATAGGCTGACTAGTGATAGTGCTCCCACGCCGATGGAGGGGTTGGCCTCGTCAGGCGCGAGCGCTTGCCGTGCAGGGCCTGCTTGTGCGGGTCGCGGCGCGCTGTCCGCCGTCGCTACAGTAACCATCGTCGGCCTGTTCGCGCACGCCGCCCTTGCGCCGGTGCACGCCCAGCAGTTTCCGGGATTGGTGCTGTCGCAGCCAACCCCCATGCCGCAGGCGGCGCCGCCTCCCCCCGCACCGGCGAAGGTGAAGCCCAAGCCGAAGCCGAAGGCTGCCATTGAGACCGCGTCGACGGCTACCGAGACGTCAAGCAAGGGCACCGGCGAGCGCATCGTCATGCTGGTCAACGACGAGGCCGTCACCGCGCGCGAGATCGAGCAGCGCACGCGCTTTCTCGGCGCCAGTTCGAACGTGGGGCAGAAGGCGCAGGAAATCTTCAAAAATCTTGCCTCGTCCGAGGCGACCAACAAGCGCTTCCGCGCCATGGCCGAAGAGATCATCAAGCAAAATCAGAACAAGCCGAAAGAGCAGATCATGGCGCTGATCGAGCAGCGCAAGCAGGAGCTGGGGGCGAGTTTGCAACGGCAGGCCATGGAGCAGGCCAAAGGCGCTGAAATGCCCAAGTTTCGCAAGGACGCCATCGAAGAAATCATCGAAGAAAAATTGAAACTACAGGAAGCCAAGAAGGAAGGCATCGAGGTCAACGACGATGAAGCAAATCGTATCATCAAAAGCATCGCCGACCGCAACAAACAGACCGAAGCGCAATTCAACCAGGGCCTGAAAAGCTCCGGCGTCGACATCGCCACCATGCGCAACCGGTTCAAGGCGGCCTTTGCCTGGCGCGAGGTCATCCGCCGCAAATATGGGGCGCAGGTGCAGGTCAACGACAAGGAAATCGAGCGCGCGATTGCGGCGCTGCCCGCCGGCAAGGGGCAGACCGATACGCAAGAATTGCAGGTGCAGCGCATCGTGTTCAGTCTACCGGGCAAGCTCGACCAGGGCGCCATGGCGCGCGCTTTGGCCGACGCCGACGGCGTCCGCCGCAAGTACAGCGGCTGCAAGGCCATGGAGACGCTGGTCAAGGATCAGGCGAGTGCCAAATACGAGCCCGCGAAATTCGTAAAGCCGAGCACGATCGTCGAGCCTGCCCGCAGCATGATGCTGGGTGCCAAGGACGGCGAGATGCTGCCGCCGCAAACGGCTGCGGATGGCGTCGAATTGGTTGCTGTGTGCTCCCGCCGTGCGCTTCAAATCGACGATCAGCAGAAGATGCAGGCGACGCAGGAACTGCAATCCAAGAAGTTCGAGGAACTCGCCAACCGCCGCCTGCGCGAATTGCGCCAGGATGCGCAGATCGAGCAGCGCGGATGACCGGCGGGTCCGGCGCCAATCCGCCTCCCCCCCCGGCCCAAGGCGCGACGGAAGCTCGCGGCTTATCCAATTCCGCCCTGGAACATTTGCCGCCGCTGCGCGACGTCATCGCCAGGCACGGGCTAGCCGCAGACAAACGTCTCGGTCAGAACTTCATTCTCGATCTCAACCTCACCCGCCGCATCGCGCGCGCGGCGGGCGTTGCCGGCGACGTAGCTCTGGGCCCGTCGTCCGGCCCTCTTCCGCTGGCCGGCCGCTGCGTGATCGAAGTTGGTCCAGGGCCCGGCGGCCTGACGCGCGCCCTGCTGCTCGAAGGCGCATCGCACGTCATAGCGATCGAACGCGATCCACGCTGCCGTCCCGCCCTCGACGAAATCATCGCCGCCACCGGTGACCGTCTGCGCGTCATCGACGGCGACGCGTTGAAAATGGACTGGCGCGCGCTCTCAGCCACACTGCCGTCGCCGCCGGTCATCGTCGCCAACCTGCCTTACAACATCGCCACGCAATTGCTCGTCAACTGGCTCGAGAGCTCACCGTGGCCGCCATGGTACAGCGGCATGGTGCTGATGTTTCAGAAAGAGGTTGCCGAGCGCATCGTCGCCGAACCCGACAGCAAGGCCTACGGCCGTCTGGCTGTCATCGCGCAATGGCGCACGCGGCCGAAAATCGTTTTCACCCTGAAGCCGGAAGCCTTCACGCCGCCACCCAAAGTCGACTCGGCCATCGTCGCTTTCGCGCCGCGCAGCGAACCCGCGCCGGCCTGTGACGTGACGATGCTCGGTCGCGTCACCGCTGCCGCATTCGGTCAACGCCGCAAGATGCTGCGCCAGAGCCTCAAGGCCCTGACGCCAGACCCGGAGCCTTTGCTGGCCGCCGCTGGCATCGCCGGCACGTTGCGTGCCGAAGTGCTTACCGTCGCCGACTTCGCACGGCTTACACTGGTCTTTCAAAAGCTGGCGAAGGGCTGATTGCTCTGTCCGGACACGAGGCGGTGCTGCACCCCTCCCCACGCTGGATTACGCGATTTTCCCGCCAAGCTCATCGTCGACATGCGCGCGCAAAATGTCCTCGAAGCTGGCGTCCGCCTTGAAGCCGAGGGACAGCGCGCGCTTGGGATCGAGATTGCGCGGCCAGCCGGCGACGATTTTCTGGATGAAAGGATCTGGCTCGCGGCGGATGCGCGCGACGACTTTCTCGCCACCGACTTTGCGCAACGCGTCGATCTGCTGGCCGACGGTAGCGGCCAATCCAGGCATGCTCAGGCAACGGCGCGGCCCGACCTTTTCGCCGTCGAGGGTGGCGGCATGCAGCAGAAAGCCGACGCCGGCGCGCGGCGAAGCATGCCAATGCATCACGTCGTCAGATACCGGCAGGACCGCTTCTTGCCCCGCCAAGGGTTCGCGGCAGATGTTGGAGAAAAACCCCGACGCTGCTTTGTTGGGTGTGCCTGGCCTGACGCAAATCGTCGGCAGGCGAATGCCGATGCCATCGAGCATGCCCTTACGCGTGTAGTCCGACAGCAGTAATTCGCCGATCGCCTTTTGCGTGCCGTAGCTGGTGAGTGGTGCCGTCAAGAATTCATCGCCGATCTGGTCGGGAAACGGTGCACCGAATACCGCAATCGAACTTGTGAACACCACGCGCGGCTTCTTGGAATCTTTCTCGTAGGTGTGGCGCACGCTTTCGAGCAGGTTCTGCGTGCCCACCAGATTGATGCGATAGCCCTTGTCGAATTCCTGTTCGGCCTCGCCCGACACGATCGCCGCCAGATGAAAAATCACATCGGGTTTGCCCGCCGTCAGCTTGTTGGTTTCCCCCGGCGCCGGCAGATCGCCCGTCACCACCTCGGTTTTGAATTTCGCGCCGGCGGGCGCCTTCGCCGCCACCACGTCGTACAGCGTCAGCGCCGACACCGCCTGCCCCGCGATCGTGCCGTCTCG
>JANLYD010000278.1:0-14944 GCA_031365465.1 Hyphomicrobiaceae bacterium | reverse complement strand
CTATCAACGACGAGTTGAAGAAAGCCGGCGACCTCAGGGATTGCGACGGGCAGCGCCCCAGCCGCGAGGGCAAGCGGGAGCTCTACGACGGCACATCGCGCGCCGTCACCGACGGCCCGTTCGACGGAGATCTGGTGGCGGGCTATTGGATCTGGGAGCTGCCGAGCATCGAGGACGCGGTCGCATGGGTCAAGCGCTGCCCAAACCCGATGCCGACGGCCTCGGAGATCGAGATCCGCCCGATTTAAAACCGACGCCACCACACGGAGGCGAGCACCCGGATGACCTGCCTCGCTCAATCGGCCCCTGGGGTATCGCCCGTGTCTCCGTTGTCGCTGTCGCCGTCCGCCGTCGTGCCGTCGTCGGGGATGCGTTCCACCGAGACGACCTTCTCGGCGTCGTCGGTCTTGAAGATGCGCACGCCCTGCGTATTGCGTCCGGCGATACGGACGCCGTCGACCGGGCAGCGAATGAGCTTGCCGGCGTTCGTCACCAGCATGATCTGATCGCTGTCGTCGATGCCGAACGAGGCGATCAAATCACCATTACGATCGTTCACGACCATGGCGACGATGCCTTTGCCGCCGCGTCCGCTGGTACGGTATTCGTACGACGACGAGCGCTTGCCGTAACCCTTGGTCGACACGGTGAGGATGAACTGCTCGCGCGCCCCGAGTTCGGCGTAGCGTTCCGGCGTCAATTCCGCGACGCCTTCGACGGCTTCCTCGTCGACGTCTGGAGCAATCACCTCCGCTTCTTCGACGCCGGGCTCCGCGTTCTGTGCGCGGCGGATTCCCGAAGCCTGTTTGAGATAGGCGGCGCGTTCGGGCGCGGTCGCATCGGTATGGCGGAAGATCGCCATCGAGATGACGGTATCGCCCTCGTCGAGGCGGATGCCGCGCACGCCGGTCGAATCGCGGCCCTTGAACAGCCGCACTTCATCGCCGATCAGGAAGCGGATGCATTGGCCGTGCGCCGTCGTCAGCATCACGTCGTCGTCGGGCTTGGCGATAGCGACGGCGATGATGCTGTCGCCCTCGTCGAGCTTCATGGCAATCTTGCCGTTGCGATTCATGTTCTCGAAATCGCCGAGGCTGTTGCGGCGGATGCCGCCCGAGCGGGTCGCAAACATCAACTCGAGTTCGCCCCACGATTTGGGATCTTCCGGCAACGGCAGGATCGACGTGATGACTTCGCCTGGCTCGAGCGGCAACAGATTGACCATCGCCTTGCCCGGGCTCTGCGGCGTTGCCGCCGGCAAGCGCCAGACCTTCATGCGGTAGCACATGCCGCGCGACGAGAAGAACAACACAGGCGTATGCGTCGAAGCGATGAAGATCTGCGTCACCACGTCTTCGTCGCGCGTCGACATGCCGGATCGGCCTTTGCCGCCACGCCGCTGCGACCGGTAGGTGGTGAGCGGAACGCGCTTGACGTAACCCTTCATCGAAACCGTCACGACGCAGTCTTCGCGCGCGATCAGGTCTTCGTCTTCGAGTTCGCCTTCCATCTCGATGATTTCGGTGCGGCGCGGCACCGCGAACTCGTCGCGGATCGCCGTCAGCTCACCGCGAATGATATCCATGATGCGCGCGCGCGACGAGAGGATGTCGAGGAAGTCCTGGATTTCCAGGCCTATCTTGCGCAACTCGTCGGCGATTTCGTCGCGGCCGAGGGCGGTGAGACGCGATAGCGTCAGCGCCAGGATCGCCGTCGCCTGCGCGTCGGAGAGTTTGTAGATGCCCGCATCGGAGACGCGGTGGCGGGGATCGGCGATCAATTCGACCAACGGCCGCACGTCACCGGCTGGCCAGTCGCGGGCGATCAGCTTGTCCTTGGCGTCGGCCGGCGAGGCCGCACCGCGGATCAGCGCGATCACCTCGTCGATGTTGGCCACCGCAATGGCCAAGCCGACCAGGACGTGCGCGCGATTGCGCGATTTCGACAACAGGTACTTGATGCGGCGCGACACGACCTCTTCGCGGAACGCATTGAACGCAAGAATGATGTCGCGCAGGTTCAACTGCTCGGGGCGCCCGCCGTTCAGCGCGATCATGTTGGCGCCGAACGACGTCTGCAGATCCGAATGCCGCCACAACTGATTGAGTACCACGTCGGAGATCGCATCGCGCTTCAGTTCGATGACGATGCGGATGCCTTCGCGATTGCTTTCGTCCCATAGGTCGGAGATGCCTTCGATGCGCTTCTCGCGCACCATTTCCGCGATCTTCTCGATCAGCGTCTTCTTGTTGACCTGATAGGGGATCTCCGTGACGATCAGCGCGTCGCGATCCTTGCGGATTTCCTCGACGTGCACCTTGGCGCGCATGATGATCGAGCCGCGGCCCTTGTGATAGGCGGCCAGTGCGCCAGCGCGGCCGAGAATGAGCGCGCCCGTGGGAAAGTCAGGCCCCTGGATGATGGTGCACAATTCGTCGATGGTGATCTCGGGATTGGCCATGGCGGCGATGCAGCCGTCGATGACTTCGCCCAGATTGTGCGGCGGAATGTTCGTCGCCATGCCGACGGCGATGCCGCCTGCGCCGTTGACCAGAAGATTCGGAAACTTTGCAGGCAGCACCATCGGCTCGCTCTCGGAGCCGTCGTAGTTGTCCTGGAAATCGACGGTGTCCTTGTCGAGATCGTCGAGCAGATACTGCGTGACTTTGGCAAGTCGCGATTCGGTATAGCGCATCGCCGCCGGGCTATCGCCGTCGATGGAGCCGAAGTTGCCCTGGCCGTCGATCAGCGGCACGCTCAGCGACCAGTCCTGCGCCATGCGCACCATGGCGTCGTAGATCGCCAGATCGCCGTGCGGATGGTATTTGCCCATCACTTCGCCGACGACGCGCGCGCTCTTGACGTATTTCTTGTTCCAGTCGAGGCCGAGTTCGTTCATGCCGTAGAGAATGCGACGATGCACGGGCTTCAAGCCGTCGCGCACGTCGGGCAGCGCCCGGCTGACGATCACGCTCATGGCGTAGTCGAGGAACGACCGCTTCATCTCTTCGCCGATGGTGATCGGACGAATATCGCTCGGCCCTTTAGGCGGGATGGGCGGCGTGGCTGCGGGCGGTTCCTGCGGCGGTTCGTTGTTGTCGGCCAAAGACGAGTTCCCTTCGATGCGGCGTGCGATGCCGAGCTTTCGCACCAGCACGACCGTCGTTTGCGGTCGGTATACCACGGGGGGGCACGCACGCAACGGCGGCGCGCCGACGCGGCCCGCCAGCACCCGCGTTGTCCCCAGAATTGGGCAATCTTCGTGCGGGAAACCGGTACCCGGCGCCGGAAACTGAGTTCGCTAAAAATCGCTGAAAGCAATGGTGATCCCGGCGCGATTTGAACGCACGACCTACAGATTAGGAATCTGCCGCTCTATCCAGCTGAGCTACGGGACCATTTTTAGGCGATCGCGCCGTAAGAGGCGCGGGAGAAGTTTGTAACGGGCGTCGGTGGTGGAAGCAAACCGCCATTGAGAAACCCGTGTCCCTCTATAATACCTCGGAGGGCGGCCGGCCAGCGGGACGACGCAGAATTTCCAAGATCCAGACGGCATCACCGCATGTCGCCGGGGCAGCCCAAGCGCCGCCCACGACAATGCTTGCGGGTAGCGGCGACAATCGACGCAAGGGGGAATTATGCGTCGATCGAGATGGGTGCTGCGACAGGCGCGCCCGCGCCCGCATTGCGTCCGGAGACCGGTCGAGCAATCCTGCCGCCCGCACTGCGGCCTTGACCGCTGCATCGGCGTCGGCCTCAATGCGGGCTGATCAGTGATTCCGGGAGCAACTGCCTCATGTTCGATTTCAATCGGGTCGTCAATCGCCGTGGGACCCATGCGTCCAAGTGGGACATGATGGCGAAACTGTCCGGCATCACTGCGCCGGATGCGATCCCGATGTGGGTGGCCGACATGGATTTTCCGGCGCCGCCGGCGGTCACTGCGGCGCTGCAAGAGGAGGTCACACGCGGCGTCCACGGCTATTATGCCGATACCGGCACGTGGGCCGAGGCGCTGGCAGCCTGGTACAAGCGCCGCCATGATTTTGTGATCGATCCGGCCTGGGTCAGCCCGACGCCTGGAATCGTGTCCGGCCTCGGTTTGATCCTGCAAGCGGTGACCGAGCCGGGCGACGAAGTGGTGGTGTTTCCGCCCGCCTATCATGCCTTCCGCAAGATCATCCTAGCCAACGACCGCAAGATTCTCGACGCGCAGCTGGTCGACCAGCAGGGCCGTTACGTGATGGACCTCGATGCGCTACGGGCGAAGCTGACGCCGCGCACGAAGATCGTGTTCTTCTGCAGCCCGCACAACCCCGGCGGCACGGTGTGGTCGGCGGAGGAAATTCGCGCGCTGGCCAACCTCTGTATCGAGCGTAACCTCATTCTCGTGTCCGACGAGATTCATTGCGATCTGGTTTTCAGTGGCAAAAAGCATGTGCCGACGCTGGTGGCGGCGCCTGATGTCGCGGATCGGCTGATCACCTGTGTGGCGGCGACCAAGACTTTCAACCTGGCCGGTGCGCACGTGGGGGCGTGCGTCACCACGAACAAGGCGCTGAAAGCCAAGCTGGATGCGCGCATCGCGGCGAGCGGCCTCGCATCGTACAACGGCTTCGGCATGGTGGCGACGGAAGCCGGTTGGCGCGGCGGCGAAGCGTGGTTGGACGCGCTGATGCCGTATCTGCAAGCCAATCGCGACCTGTTGGACCAGCGGATCGAAGCGGCGGTACCGGGCGCGCGGTCGATGCGGCTCGATGCGACGTATCTGGCGTGGGTGGATTTTTCCGGGACGCGATTGGCACCGGAAGTCGTGGCAGCGCGCGTCAAAGACCGGGCACGGCTGTTCGTCAGCCCAGGCGAGCAGTTCGGTCCGGGCGGCACGACGTGGCTGCGGCTCAATTTCGCGACGCCGCGACCGATCTTGGATGAGGCGCTGGGCCGGCTCGACGACGCGTTCCGGGACCTGCGGTGATGCTTGCACAGCGGGCGGATTGCCAGTCATGACCAAAACCAGCGGCACTTCCCGACGGCCGCCTAGGAAGCCCGTCGTGGGCGTGATCGGCAACGCGTCGATCATCGAAAAACGGTTCGCGGTGCAGATGGTGGGCGAACGCAATCTGCGCGCGGTGGCCGAAGTGACCGGCGCGCTGCCGCTGATCTTTGCAGGCTCGCCAGATATCACCGACGCCGACACGCTGTTGCAGGTGGTGGATGGAATTTTGCTGACCGGCGCGCGCGCGAACGTGCACCCGACGCGCTTCCGTGCTGAAGCGCACGTCAGCCACGAACCCTATGACGAAGCGCGCGATGCGGTAGCGTTGACGCTGATCGAATTGTGCGTGGCGCGGGGCATTCCTCTGCTGGGCATCTGCCGCGGGTTCCAGGAAATGAACGTTGCCTTCGGCGGCTCGCTGCATCCCGAAATTCGGGATCTGCCAGGCCGCATCAACCATCGCATGCCGCGCATCGAAAACGGGGAGGTGCATCCGGATCCGCTGGTCGTCTTCGCCGACCGGCACGACGTCCAACTCGTGGCCGGTGGCACGTTCGCGCAGTTGTTCGGCTGCGATACGATCCGGGTCAATTCGCTGCATGGCCAGGGCATTCTGGAGGCGGGTGAGCGGGTGGTGATCGAGGGGGTGGCCGAGGACGGAACTGCCGAAGCGATCCGCATCGCCAACGCGCCCGGCTTCGCGCTGGGCGTGCAGTGGCACGCGGAATACGATCCGCAATGTAATCCGATCAATCGGGCGCTGTTTCAATCCTTCGGCGCAGCTATCGCGGAATATGTGGAGACGCGGTAGTCGGCAGCCCTTGCACCGATACGAGGGGACTGTCGGTCCCTCGCACGCCATGCGCAAGCGCCCGCGCCTGGACACCGGTGTTGAAGTAAAAAAATCGAACGGCGGGCGGGTCCGGAGGGTGTCCCTCCGGTCGGGTGCAGGGCCGAGGCCCTGCTCGCGGCAGCGAGCTTTAAGCCCGCAGCACGTATCGGATAGCCAACCCGACGCAGGCCAGCGCTAGCACGCTGCCGGCCCACAGGGTGACGAACCACAACAAACGTCGCCATAGCGGCTGCGGTGACGGCGTGCTCAATGGTACCCCACGCCGTCTTCGGTCTTGCCGCGAAACACCCAGTAGGCGTAGGCGGTGTAGGCGAGGATGAGCGGGATGAGCACCGCCGCGCCGACGAGCAGAAACTTCAAGCTGGAGTCGGGTGCTGCGGCCTGCCAGATGGTGATGCGGGGTGGCACGATATAGGGAAACAGGCTGATCCCCAGGCCGATGTACGACAGCACGAACAAAGACAACGTCGCGCCGAACGGCGTGAAGTCGTGACGGTTCTCGATCCCGCGCCACAGGCGGATGGCCGCATACAACGTGAGCAGCGGAACCGGCGCCACGTAGAAGATTGCCGGACGTGAAAACCACCGTTGCAGGAATTGCGGATTGAGGAACGGCGTCCATAGGCTGATGATGCCGATTGCTGCGGCCAGTCCGATCGCCAACGGCTTGGCGAGAAAGATCGCGCGGTCCTGCAAGCTTCCGCTCGTCCGCCAGATCAGCCACGTGACGCCCAGCAGCGCGTAGCCGATGACCACGGCGATGCCGGTCGCCATACTGAACGGCGTCAGCCAGTCGAACCAGCCGCCGGCGTAGGCGCGGTTCTCGACTCGGATGCCCTGGATGAAGGCTCCAAGCATGATGCCCTGCGCCAGTGCGGCGATCAGCGACCCCCCGCAAAAAGCCGCGTCCCAGATGTACTTCGCGCGCTCGGTGCGAAAGCGGAATTCGAAGGCGACGCCGCGCAAAACCAGCCCCAGCAGCATCGCGATGATTGGCGCGTAAAACGCCGGCAGCAGCGTGGCATAGGCGAGCGGGAAAACGGCGAGCAAGCCGCCGCCGCCCAACACCAGCCACGTCTCGTTGCCGTCCCAGACGGGCGCGATCGTGTTCATGGCGGTGTCGCGATAGCGGGTTTCTTCGATGAACGGAAACATGATGCCGACACCCAGATCGAAGCCGTCCAGCACGACGTAGGCGAGCACGGCGAAAGCGATCAGCAGTGCCCACACCAACGGCAGATCGAGCGTCATGGGCGTGCACTCCCGTGTGCGGGATGGATAATTTGTGCGGGGCCTGGCGTGACCCCGGCGGCATGCATGGGCGTGCGCGGATCGGGTCCGGCTTCGCCCGGCGTCGGCGGTTTGCCCATCAGGCGCAAGATGTAGAACGTGCCGGCGCCAAACGCTGCAAAATAGATGACGACGAAGGCCACGAGCGAGCTGCCGACGGCGGCAGCGGCGATCGGCGACACGCTGTCGACGGTACGCAGAACGCCATAGACGGTGTAGGGCTGGCGGCCGGCCTCGGTGGTGATCCAGCCGGCGAGCACGGCGACGAAGCCGGCCGGCCCCATCGCCACGGCGGCCATCTGCAGCTTGCGTGCGGCAGCGAGGCCGCCTTGCCAGCGCGCCCACAAGCTCCAGATGCCAATGCCGAGCATGGCCACGCCGATGCCGACCATCACGCGGAACGACCAGAACACCAGCGCCGTGTTGGGCCAGTCGGCCTGTGGCCACTCCTTCAAACCTTTGATGGGCGCATTCCAATCGTGCGCGAGGATGAGGCTGCCGAGCTTCGGCACCTGCAGGGCATAGCGCGTTTGTCCGGTGGCGTTGTCGGGCAGGCCGAACAGGATCAACGGCGCGCCAGTATGCGTTTCGTAGTGGCCTTCGATCGCCGCAATCTTCATAGGTTGATAGTGCAGTGTGTTGACGCCGTGCATGTCGCCGGCAGCGATCTGCAGCGGCGTCACCGCGACGGCCATCCACAGCGCCATCGAGAACATGAGCTTGGCCTCGGCGTTTTTGGAGTCGCGCAGCAGATGATAGGCACCGACCCCGCCGACCACGAACGCCGTGGTCAGATAGGCCGCCAGCACCATGTGCACCAACCGGTAGGGAAACGATGGATTGAACACGATCGCCCACCAGTCGGCCGGGATGAACTGGCCCACGTCGTTGGTGGCGTAGCCAGCGGGCGTGTGCATCCAACTGTTGACCGAAATGATCCAGAATGCCGAGAACAGCGTGCCGATCGCGACCATCAGCGTCGCCAGAAAATGCAGGCCGGGGCCGACGCGCTCACGGCCGAACAGCATGACGCCGAGAAAGCCCGCTTCGAGAAAGAACGCCGACAGCACCTCGTAGCCCATGAGTGGGCCGAGGACAGGACCGGTCTTATCGGAAAAAACGCTCCAGTTGGTGCCGAACTGGTAGCTCATGACGAGGCCCGATACGACGCCCATGCCGAAGGCGACGGCGAAGATGCGCAGCCAGTAGTTGAAGGTCTGCAGATAGATGTCGCGGCCAGTGCGCAGCCACAGCGCCTCCAGAACCGCGAGGTAGCTCGCGAGCCCGATCGAAAATGCCGGAAAAATGATGTGAAAGGAGATGGTGAAAGCGAATTGCAGACGGGCAAGGTCGAGCGCTGTCATGGCTGGCACCTGATTGCGGGCATCGGCAGCGTATGCTGCGACGGAGCATATACGAACACAACGCGGCATAGCGCCTGAAAGCACAGGGTACGGCAGCTTTATTCTGCGTGCACGTCCGGTTGCGCCGCCTGGTGGCGTGGACACAAATCTGGAAGCGGCCTAGGCTTCGATCAAGCACGGTCGCACGCGTGCAACGAAGGGAACGGCAACGCAGTACAGGGTGGGCGGAATGGCTGACGTAAAAAATGCAGACACACAGAGCGCCGAGGTGAAAACGCCAAAGGGCGCGTGGACCATCGCTGTGCTGTTGCTGTTCTACATGCTCGTGAATTTTGCCGACAAGGTCGTCGTGGGCCTCGCCGGCGTGCCGATCATGACCGAACTGAAGCTCACGCAAACCGAGTTTGGTTTTCTGGGATCGGCCTTCTTCTTCCTGTTTTCCATCTCGGCGATCCTGGTCGGATTTCTCGTCAACAAGGTGCAGACTCGCTGGGTACTGCTGGCGCTGGCGGCCGTGTGGGCACTGGTGCAGTTTCCCATGGTCGGCACCGTCAGCTACACGACGTTGCTCATCTGCCGCATCATTCTCGGCGCGGGCGAGGGGCCGGCATATGCCGTTGCCGTGCACGCGCTCTACAAATGGTTTCCCGACGAAAAGCGCATGATGCCGACGGCGATTCTATCGCAAGGCTCGGCGTTCGGCGTCATCGTCGCCGTGCCCGCGCTGAACTGGATCGTCGTCAATTACACCTGGCATTACGCGTTCGGCGCGCTGGGAATCGTCGGCCTGCTGTGGATGCTGGCGTGGCTGATGCTGGGCGCTGAAGGGCCGCTCAAGGACCCGGTGCCTGCGGCCGGCGAAGCCGTGGTGCGCGTGCCGTATGTGCGCCTGCTCACCAGTTCGACGTTTCTCGGCTGTTGCGCTGCAAGCTTCGGTGCGTATTGGGCCCTGTCGCTGGGGCTGACGTGGTTCACGCCATTCCTCGTCAAAGGACTGGGCTTCGATCAGAAAGATGCGGGGCTGATTTCCGTGCTGCCCTGGGTGCTCGGCGCGACGATCGTGCTCATCACAGGCGCCGTGTCGCAAATGATGATGACGCGCGGGTTGCCGACACGTGTCTCGCGCGGCATTCTCGGATCTGTGCCGTTGATCGTCGGTGGGCTGGTGTTGCTGGCCATGCCGCTCGTCGACAGTGCGGCGGCGCGCGTCGCGTTGCTGGTGATGGGAACGGGACTATCGGGCGCGATCTATGTCGTGTGTCCGCCGATGCTGGCCGAGTTCACGCCCGTGTCGCAGCGCGGTGCAATCATCGCGATTTACGGCGCGGTCTATACGATCGCCGGCCTGCTGGCGCCAGCGCTCACCGGCCGCATTCTCGACAGCGCCGCGACGCCGCTGGAGGGGTATCTGATCGGCTTCCGCGTGTTGGCGGTGATCTTGATCGCATCGGGATTGTTGGGCTTGCTGTTGCTGCGCCCCAATACCGAACGCGCACGGCTGGCCAAATCGGCCGGTGCAATCGCCACCGCATGAGGTTCGCTGTCAGGGCCGGTAGCGGACGCCGAGGCGAAAGGCGTCCGTGGTGGTCGTGGCAGCGCCGGTGCTCTCGAGCGAGGCGTGCTGGATGCGGCCGAGCAACGTCGTCGATTGCGTGGCGAAGTATTCAAAGCCCAATTCGGCCGTCGTCGTGCGCTCGCTGAGCGATACGCCCTGATAGTCGGCGACTTGGTAGCTGACGCCTGCGATGCCGATCAAGTGACGCCGAAAGGCGTGCCGCACCTCGACGCCGCCGAGGCGCTGCACCGCGCCGCCTTGGCCGGGTACGGTCGAGGTGAGGAAATCAGTGTTCGCCTTGACCAGGACGGATGTCAGCCCGGTCGGCTTCCAGCCGAGATTGGCCTCCAGCAAAAGGCCGTCGACGTTGGGCATACGGCTGTCGCGGGCGATCTGGCGTCCGTAGCCGAGTGCGACTTCGCCGCGCCAGATCTGCGACAGAGTTCCAAACGACACGCCGGCCTTGAGGCGGTCGCCGGTGCTGTCGCGGCCGATGCCGTCGACCGGAACGGCGCGGTAGTGTTGGCTGTTCAGCGCGCTCTCGGCGAACAAGGCGAGCCCGGGATTGAAAGCCCATGCCGCGCGCAGAGCCACGTCCTTCGCCGAGAGGTCACGTTCGGCGTTGGTCAGAATGCCGCCGGCAAACGTGCCGACGGGCTGGTAGGCGATGTCGGTGACGGCACCGCGCAACTGCAGCGACAAGCGGTTGAACCGAATGTTGTAGGCGACGGCGACTTTGTCGGTGACGTAGGGCGTGGGGCTGCGCGCATCCTGCGGCGCAAACAGCGACGACCGCGGCTCCTGGTCGAGACTGTGGGCTGCCAGCACCTCGATATTTGATCGCCCCGTGATGTCATAGCGGCCACGCGCCTCGAAGCCATATGAGCGCTCGTTTTCAGAGCCGAACGTACCGTAGGCGGAGGCCAGCCCGGTCGCCTTGATCTGCACGGCATGCCGCTGCCAATCGGTCACCGCCAGCAAGGTTGGGCGGACATCGAGCAGCACGTCGGATTTGGGCGCGGCAGTGCGAAATACGTTCGATGTGCCACCGGCCCCAGCTTCCAGGGTCGGAAAGATCATCCAACTGCCAACGCGGCGACCCACGGCGGTGTAGGGCTCCAGCGCCGCCAATCGAGCTGGACGCGCATCGGTGGCGGGGTCGAGTTCGATCTGGAAGGCCAGAGCGTCGTAGCCGGCAGGCGGCCCTTGGAACGCCGCGCGATCTTCGGACGAGCGTGGATCGGTCGGTATCGGCTCCCGGCCATCGGCGACCGCATCGGCTTCGGCGACGCTGATCTGCCCATCGGCCGCGACGTCTGTGCCGCGCAGATCGACATCGCCCTCCACGGGTTGGGTGGCTTCGCCTGCGTTGGCGGCCACGCCGGGGGCACCCCCGTTGGGGCCGGACATCAATGTGCCGGACGCCGCTGTGGAAGTCGTGGCGTTAGCGGAACGTTGGCCGGGATCGATCTCACCCGTTACGGCTGTCGTTTTACGCAGGATGTCGCGCGGCGGACGCGGGGCGGAAATGCTGAGGTCGGACCATGCCTGCTGCGCCATCACGGGGCTTGCACGCAATACCATGCCGGCCAAGGTCGCCAGCAGAAAACCAATCAGGAACAGCCCTAGGGGCCTGAAGCGCCGCACGCAAAAATTCTCCGGGCGCCCGCTCGCCGGAAAGCGAGACCCAGGACGCAGACGACGCGCACAGGGGGCAACGCTAACGTCGGAACGGTTAATGTCGAGTTGCACGCGAGGACATGCAGCGCAGGTTGCTGCCGATGTGTGTCGTTGCGTACCCTTGAGTCGAATGCAGCGCGCAACGACACGGCAAAAACCGCCAAGATGCAGGCCGGTAAATGCTTGATTGACCTGCAACTCGAGATCAAGTTGCCTGCGGCCAACCGTGGCGCAGCACTGCCATTGACAAGCCGCGCTCCCCCCGCGAAGACACGCGCATTCGCACGGGAAAGGCCTGACCATGTCGCAAGCAAGCTCGAATGTCCTCGTCCTCGTGCGCCACGGCGAAAGCGAGTGGAATAAACTCAATCTGTTCACCGGCTGGAAAGATCCGGGTCTCACCGAGAAGGGCGTCGCGGAGGCCAAAGCTGCCGGCGCACGGCTCAAGGCGGAAGGTCTGCAATTCGACGTGGCGTTCACCAGCGTGTTGTCGCGTGCGCAGAAAACCTTGACCCTCATTTTGGCTGCGATCGGCCAGACCGGCCTGACCACGATCACCGACAAGGCGCTGAACGAACGCGACTATGGTGAACTGTCCGGATTGAACAAGGACGACGCGCGCAAGAAGTGGGGCGAGGATCAGGTCCACATCTGGCGCCGTTCGTTCGACGTGCCGCCTCCGGGCGGCGAGAGCCTGAAGGACACCGCGACCCGCGTGCTGCCGTATTTCGACGCGCACATCCGGCCCGATCTCGGTGCCGGGCGCAACGTGATCGTCGCGGCCCACGGCAACTCGTTGCGCGCACTGATCATGAAGCTCGAAGGCTTGAGCCCCGATGAAATTCTCAAGCGCGAATTGGCGACCGGAGTGCCGATCGTCTATCGTTTGAAAGCCGACGGCACGATCGCGAGCCGGAAAGATCTGGTGGCCTGACGGCGACGCGAAGCCGTCAGCGCAATGGATCGTGGCCCCAGTTCATGAGCGAATAGCGCCACTTCGACGTTTCGATGTCTTCGACCTTCGGTCGCTGCGCCAGATGCCGCTTGATGAAGGCAACCGCCTTGGCCATGTGGGCGTAGTCCTCATCCGTCAAATCCGCGCGCGATTTCCTGAGGATATCGACGAGGTGGCGGCCTTCCTTGTGGCCAACGCTTTCGCCCGATCCTTTGCCGTCGCTGCCCTTCCAGCCCACCTTCCGGCTGTCGTCGGTCGCCAGAAAGGCCTCGAGATCGGAAGCGTTCATCGTCACCGCACGCTTGAACTCGGTCCAGGTGGCATCGTGATCGTCCTTTAACGGCATGGTTGGCACTCCCGGTTGCCGATTTAGGCGTCGAACGCGCATTCGGACCGGCCGTTCCCAGGCCACGGCCGCGCCCTTGCAGGCCTCTCGTCAACCGGGAAAAAAGGTGCTCTAAAACCAGACTTCGACAAGCAGCCCCGTTACGCGAGGGCGTCCGCCACCAACGAGGAGCCCTCGGCGCGATGAAATTTACAGGCACAAAAAACTACGTCGCGACCGACGATCTGAAGATTGCGGTGAACGCCGCCGTGACCCTGCAGCGCCCGCTGCTCGTGAAGGGCGAACCCGGCACCGGCAAAACAGTGCTGGCGCATGAAATTTCCAAGGCGCTCGGCGCGCCGCTGATCGAGTGGCACATCAAGTCGACCACCAAGGCGCAGCAGGGCTTGTATGAGTACGATGCCGTTTCACGCTTGCGCGACAGCCAGCTCGGTGACGAGCGTGTCAAAGACATCAAGAACTATATCAAGAAGGGCAAGCTGTGGGAGGCGTTCACGGCGCCCGTGCGGCCGGTGCTGCTGATCGACGAAATCGACAAGGCAGATATCGAGTTTCCAAACGACCTGTTGCAGGAACTCGATCGCATGGAATTTTTCGTCTACGAGACGGGCGAAACCATCAAGGCCGAGAAACGGCCCATCGTCATGATCACGTCGAACAACGAGAAGGAACTGCCGGACGCGTTCCTGCGGCGCTGCTTCTTCCACTACATCAAGTTCCCCGACGCCGAGACGATGCGCGATATCATCGAGGTGCACTTCCCCGGTCTCAAAGGCCGGCTGGTCACCGAGGCGATGAAGGTGTTCTACGACATCCGCGAAGTTCCGGGCCTCAAGAAGAAGCCGTCGACGTCGGAGTTGCTCGACTGGATCAAGCTGCTGCTCAACGAAGACATTTCGGCCGAAACGCTGCGCGAGCAGGATCCGCGCAAACTCATCCCGCCGTTGCATGGCGCGCTGCTCAAGAATGAGCAGGACGTGCATCTGTTCGAACGCTTGGCGTTCATGGCGCGCCGGAAGTCGCAAGGCGACTGAGCGGCATCTCGGCTGCAAGACCACAAAATTCCAACACCATTTTTCGGAGCTGCATCATGGCCAAAAAAGTCGCCGTCATCACCGGGGGTGGAACGGGTATCGGCCGCGAGTCGGCGCTGCAACTGCAGGCCGACGGCTGGGACGTGGTGGTCACTGGCCGCCGTAAGGAAGAACTCGACAAGACCGTCGGCATGGCCAAGCCTGGTGGCGGCAAAATGCTGGCTGTCGCTGCCGACGTGACCAAGGAAGCTGAAGTGAAGCGCTTGTTCGCCGAAACCGTAAAAGCGTTCGGCCGGGTCGACTTTCTGTTCAACAACGCCGGCATGGGTGCGCCTGCGGTGCCCATGGACGAATTGCCCGTCGCGACCTGGCAAGCGGTGGTCGATGTCAATTTGACCGCATCGTTCCTGTGCGCCCAAGAGGCCATGCGCCACTTCAAATCGCAGCAGCCGCGTGGGGGACGCATCGTCAACAACGGCTCGATCTCGGCGCACGCCCCCCGGCCAAATTCGATCGCCTACACCGCCACCAAGCACGCCATCACTGGGCTGACCAAGTGCATCGCGCTGGATGGCCGCAAGCACAACATCGCGTGCGGGCAACTCGACGTCGGCAATGCCGATACCAACATGGGTGGCCGCATGAAAGCGGGCGTGCCGCAGGCGAACGGACAAGTCGCGGCCGAGCCCGTGTTCGATCCCGTGCACTGCGGCTCAGCCATCCGCTACATGGCCTCGTTGCCGCTGGATGCTAATGTGTTGACCATGACCATCAAAGCAACCGCCATGCCGTTCGAAGGGCGGGGTTGAGCTGGTGGGGTGACGTACAGTCGCTGATAAAGGTCCCGTGTCTGCAGCGCACAATTTGCGAA
>JANLYD010000323.1:0-6556 GCA_031365465.1 Hyphomicrobiaceae bacterium | reverse complement strand
GCGAGCGCCAGTTTCTGGCCGACCAGCGGCAGCAGGGACGCGTTTGCCAGATGGAACGTCGCGGCCGTTGCGGCCAGCATGAGCAGCGGCTTATTCGAGCTGAGAAATCGCAACAACGGTTCGGGCGTAGGCGCGACCTGTGCCGGTTCGTAGCCGCGCGCCCGATCGTGATCGATTGCTTTTGCGGGGATCGCGAAGACGGCGGCGATCGACAACGCGGCGAAAGCGGGGATCATGTAGAACGTCGCTGTCTGCGTAACATACCAGCCGACGATGCCGACCAGCACGGCGATGGTGATGTTGCCGATGCGGTCGAAGACGGCGTTGCGCGCGAGGCGGGCTGGAAGCAGGTTTGGTGCTACAAGGCCCAAGGTCATGGCTGCGACGAGTGGCGCGAACACACCACCGAGCACGGCCATGGTGACATCGGCCGCGAACACAACGGGCAACGTCGGCGCGCGGGCAATGCCAATCGCGCATACGGCGAGCACCACGATCGCAATTGCCAGCAAGGTGCGCTTCGGCCGGACGGAATCGATCATCGCGCCCACGGGTGTGTGCAGGGCTATGCCGATCAAGCCAGAGACGGTGAGTACCTGTCCGACGGACGCTGCGGACCATCCTGCCGACGTGACTAGAAACACGCTCACGAATGCGCCCAACCCGCCGCGCACATCAGCCAGGAAAAAGTTCAACGCATCGAGATGCCTGTCGTAAGGCGAGGTGTGGATCAATCCAACCGTACCATCCGTCACGTTGCTTCGATCACCCCCTGGGGGCTGGTCACTACCGGAACTGCTCACGCGATGCACCGCAATGGTTGCTCAACCGTTGCCGTTGGACGCAACCGTTGTTTTCATCAGCGCAACGCGTAACGGTGGTTTTGCGTTCGAATGGCCAATGCCGGGGATCGATCAACTCGCGGCGTCAACACCTAAGCCAGGCCTTGAGATCAGGCGTTTGCGGCGCTCTTACCGGCCCGATCGTCGCCGTGGGCATTTTCGCCGGAAGGGGACGAGGCAACCGGCGGTGTGGCTGTTCCAGCCTCGGATGCCGCGCGTTCACTGTCGGCGATCCGCTGCAGGATCTCGCCGGAAATCGACTTGATCGCTGCGCCTACCGTGCCGGGATATTTGCCTAGCCAAGAACGGCCTTCCGGCGAAAACTGAGTGATATGCTGAAGCGCGACGGACCGGTGAATCGGCTGGGTGAAACAGCGGTTGTCCGCTCGTTCGCGCAACCACGCTTCGTAGTCGCGGTCCTGCGACCCATTGGGGTCCATCAGATTGATCACGACGCCAAGATTTTCGGCGAACCCCATCTCGGGATTGAGCGACTTGAAGCGGCGGAATACTTCGAGGCCGCAGACCGAGATGTAGTCGGGCTTGGTGGGCGAGATGTGGAAATCGGCTTCGCGCAGCCAGGATTCGGTCAATACCGAAAGGCCGGGCGGGCAATCGACGAGGACGACATCGAAGGCTGAGCGTACACCTTCCAACAGGCTCTGGATCGTCGCGCGGAGGGCGCCGTGCTGGCTCTCGCGGGACACTTCGCGTTCGAACAGCGTCAACTGCATGTCGCTGGGGATGAGGTAAAGCCCGCTGGCATCGTCGATGTCGGACGTGCCTGCGACCACGTATTTGGGCCAATCGAGCGGCTGTTGTTGCAAGACGGTGTTGGCGAGCAAGTCGACGATTGTGGTGGCTTCAGACTGCAACTTGTGGAGGCGCACGGACGTCATCAACATCGAGCTGACGCTGGCCTGTGAGTCTGAATCGATGACCAGGACCGATTTGTTGTAAATCGCGGTCAGCGTTTCGGCGACCGCCAGCACGAGAGTCGATTTGCCGACACCGCCCTTGGTGTTCATCACCGCGATCGTCGAACGCTTCATAAACTTCTAACCCTCTGTATGTCGCGGCTTGCCCACCATCGCCGCCGCCGCGGTCATTGCAGGGATCGTACCACGTGCAACACGGTCACGTCATCGCTCTGTTTGTCTCATCGCGAGCGCGAAGGATTCCGCCACCCGGATCGGACCAGAGTCAATCGCCGTCGCCAACGCGGCCGGAGGATGCTCAGCGGGCATGACTCCTGTACTCTCCCTGAAGGGGGCGGTCGGAGGTTCGTCTTGCAAGTCTCGCGTCCTGGACTTACGGATCAAGTACGCTTTGTCTGCAAAGGGGTTTGGTCATGTTTGGAACGACATTAGTGCCTGCGATCGGGCGGGTCCTGGCTCTCTGCGCCGTGCTGTCGCTGGCGGGCTGCGGGGTCAACAACATTCCCACGTTCGAGCAGGACGCGAAGGCCAAGTGGAGCGAAGTGCAAAATCAATACAAGCGGCGCAACGATCTGATCGGCAACCTCGTCGAGACCGTCAAGGGGTATGCGGAACAAGAGCGTTCGGTTTTCACGCAGGTTGCTGAAGCGCGTTCGAAGGCCGCGAGCGTGCAGATCCCCGCCGATATCGTGACCAACCCCGAGGCGATGAAGAAATTCCAGGAGGCACAGGCGACTCTCGGTGGCGCGCTGCGGCAGTTGCTCTCGGTGTCCGAGCGTTATCCGGATCTGAAGTCGGGAACGAATTTCCTGCAGTTGCAGTCGCAGATCGAAGGCACCGAGAATCGCATCGCCATCGCGCGGCGCGACTACATCGAAAGCGTGCGGGCCTATAACACGGAGATCACGACGATCCCAGGCCGTTGGTGGCGGTCGTTCGTGTACCCGTCTTCCAAGGAAATGGCGGCGTTCGATATTCCGGCCGAAGAAACAAAGGCGCCCAAGGTCGATTTCGGCGTCAAGAAAAATTGAGCCGGGCAGGCCGAACACGAGCGTCAAAGGGGACCTTACGCGTGTCAGGGGCAGCGCAGAACTCGCCCCGTCCCTCGAGGGCGATGGGTGGTAAGGAGGCTTCGTGGTGGCGTGCGGCCTGTCTGGCCCGCCTCGCTGCCGGCGTTGTGGCGCTGCTGGTTGTGTTTCTTGCGCTGACACCCGCATCGGCGGAACCGAAATTTCCCGCGCTGACCGGACGTATCGTGGACGAGGCGCGCATCCTGTCGGCCGAGGATCGCCAGCAGATCGAGGCGATGCTCAAAGAGCTTGAAGGCAAGTCGTCGGACCAGATCGTGGTCTATACCGCGCCGTCGCTGCAGAGTTACGAAATCGAAGAAATCGGCTATCGGCTGGGCCGCTTCTGGAAGATCGGGCAGGCCGGCGTCAACAACGGCATTCTGCTGATCGTGGCGCCGAACGAGCGCAAGGTGCGCATCGAGGTCGGGCGCGGGCTCGAGCCCATCATGACGGATGCCCTGTCGACGACGGTCATCCAGAGTTCGATTTTGCCGGGCTTTCGGCGCGGCGATTTTCCCGGTGGCATCAAGGCCGGCGTGCGCGACATCAAGGACGTGCTGCTGGGTGACGCCGAGGAAGTCCGGAAGCGCGCGCGCTCGATCAAGCCGAAATCGCAAGACCCCGGCGATATTCTGCCGCTGATCATTTTCGCGATCATCTTCTTTTTCTTCATTGCGAATTTCATATCGCAGGCGCGGCAGGCGCAACTGGCCGCGTCCAATCCTAATGCGAAACGGCGTCGCGGCGGCAATGTCGTGGTGGTCCCCGGCGGGTGGGGCGGATCGGGCGGCTGGAGTGGCGGGGGCGGCTGGTCGTCGGGCGGGAGCTCCGGCGGCGGGTTCTCCGGTGGTGGCGGCGATTTCGGCGGCGGCGGCTCATCGGGCAGCTGGTAGGAGACGGCATGACGCAACGACACATCATACGCAGCGCGCCTAAGGCCAGCGCGTTCATCCCAACGCCCGACGACGTGCGCGTGTCGGAGGCGATTGCGAAAGTGGAAGCGCGGACGTCGGGCGAGATCGTCGCGGTGGTGGCGTCGGAGAGCGACAGCTATCTCTACGCGCCGTTTCTGTGGGCAGCGCTGATCGCGCTCGCGGCGGCGTGGCCGCTGATCTACTTCACGTGGATCAGCGTGCAATGGATCTATGTATTCCAACTGGTGGTGTTCGTGCTGTTGTCGGCGGCGTTGTCGTTGCGGCCGATGCGGTACCGGCTGGTGCCAAAGGCCGTGCTGACGGAGCGGGCGCACGCGCGCGCGGTCGAGCAATTCCTGGTGCAAAATCTGCACACGACAGCTGGCCGGACGGGCGTGTTGATCTTCGTCTCGGTCGCGGAGCGGTACGCCGAAATCCTAGCCGATGCGGGCATTCGCCAGAAAGTGCCGGAAGGCGCGTGGCAGGAGATCGTCGACGAAATGACCGCCGAAATCGGTCGTGGCCGCACGGCTGACGGGTTCGTCGCGGCGATCGAGCGTGTGGGGCAGCACCTCGCCACGCACTTTCCGCCAGGAAGCGCACCAGCCAATACGTTGAGCAATCATCTGATCGTACTGAACTGAGATCAGGCGTCGTCGCGCTTCTCGAACGAGCAGCCGTTGATGCGCCAGATGCCGTCGATCTCGATCATCTCGTAATTGCCGATGACGGTGCCCGCATCACTCTCGATCACGACGCGCTGCAGCAAGCGGCCATCGGTTGCCGACAGGGCCAGGAAGCGCGTGCCGCGTGATTTGAACACCTGCGGGTAGCTGCGTTCGACCATGCTCATGAACGTGCGGGGATCGACGAACATCTGCTGGATGACGGGCGATGCGATCGCGAAAGCTGCTGCGTCGTCGCCCTTGTTCATGGCGTCGAGTTGCTTGCTGATGGCGGCTCGGATGGCTATTTCCTGCGGCTGTAGGTTTTGGGTTTGCGTCGAGCCTTGCGGTTGGGGCTGCACCTGGGCCAGCGCCGGCCCTCCTGGATATTCAGACACCCCCGCCATGGCGATCATAGCCCATGTCAAAAGCGCACTTTTGCTGGTTGCGGCACGCATCATGTCCAACACTCCAAACGCCATCGGGGACGTGAGTATCGCGTGCGCGCAGCGCGCGGGCAAATGACTTCATTCGTCCAACGTAGGGAATTTGCATAATCCGGGTGGCGGCATATTCTGCATCCGAGCCGGCGGTCATGGTGCCCGGCCTGCACACGAGGATCGACCGATGACAAAGTCCGCGCCATCCGTCGTCGTGGCGGACAAGGGGCTCAAGCAGAACGCGCTGTCGTTCGTGTCCAACGTCGTCATCGGCGTGGCTTCGACGGCGCCCGCCTACAGTTTGGCGTCGGCATTGGGGGCGATGGCGGCCATCGTCGCGGTCGGCGTTCCGGCCGTGCTGCTGGCGGCGTTCGTGCCGATGCTGTGCGTGGCGATCGCCTGCTACCATCTCAACCGCGCCGATCCCGATTGCGGGACGACGTTTGCGTGGGTCACTCGTGCCATGGGACCGTATGCGGGTTGGATGGGCGGCTGGGCGGTCATCGTCACCAACATTCTGGTCATGCCCAACCTTGCGACGATCGCCGGGCAATATGGCTTTCGGCTGTTCGGCATTTCCGATCCGGCGGGATGGATGGCGACGACAGCCGGGCTCGCCTGGATCGCGGTCATGACGGCGATCTGTTACCGCGGGATCGAGGCATCGGCACGCGTTCAGCGCGTTTTTCTGGCAGGCCAACTCGGCATCCTCGTGCTGTTCGCTGTCGTCGCGCTGGTGAAAGTCCATTCAGGCCGTGCGTTGCCGGATGCGCTTCCGGTGTCGCTCGGCTGGTTCAATCCGTTCGCAGTTGGAACTTTGGATCAATTCACGCAAGCGCTGCTGATTGCGGTGTTCATCTATTGGGGGTGGGATACCGGGCTGGCGGTCAACGAAGAGACGGAGAATCCGGCCGAGGGGCCAGGGCATGCGGCGCTGGTCGCAAATGTGCTGCTGGTTGCGATGTATGTGTTCGTCGCGACGGCGGCGGTGGCGTTCGCGGGGCCGCAACTGCTGGCGAAAAACAGTGCCGATGCCTTCGCCCCCCTCGGCTTTGCCGTGCTGGGGCCGGGCTTCGACAAGCTGCTGATCGCAGCGGTGCTGTTTTCGGCATCGGCATGCACATTGACGTCGATCCTGCCGAATGCCCGGACTGCATTGGCGATGGCGGTGGCGGGCGCCATGCCCAAGCGTTTCGCGCACGTGCATCCGCGCTTCGACAATCCGGACTTCGGCACGCTCGCGACCGGCGCGCTGGCGATGATCTGGTTTGCGGGGCTATCGGCGCTTTCGCAAAACGTGCTGGATGATTCTGTATTGGCGCTGGGGCTGTGCATCTCGTTTTACTATGCGCTGACGGCGTTCGCGTGCGTGATCCTGCATCGCGGGCAGGTGTGGGACAACGCCAGCAATTTCGTGTCGATGGGGCTTCTGCCGGCGTTGGGCGGGTTGATGATGGCAGGTTTGTTCGTGCAATCGATTTTCGCATTGTCACGCGCGGGTGCGACGACGTTCCTCGGCATGTCGGGACCATTGGTCATCGGCTTGGGGTCGCTTATACAGTGCGTCGTGCCCATACTGGCGATGCGCGCCTACAGGCCACCGTTTTTCGAGCACGGCCGGCCGAAGGGATGATCGTGTGACCAACGATTTGTCTGATGCTGACACCCTTGGAACAAGCTTGGGCGG